>JAHJBD010000102.1 GCA_018813725.1 Nanobdellota archaeon
AGGTTATGGTGTTACTGGCCAGAAAGATAAGGCAAAAGCAGCTCTTGGAGAATCCTATATATGGGACCTACCAGTTGGAGCAGTAAAGACTGTTGGCGGAATAGCACAAAGGACTGTTACATTGGGCCAGACAGATGCTAAATGGGCAGATGGCGGACTTGCACAAGCAACAACAATACTTACCGATGCAGTAAGCCCAGTAAACCACACCTTACAAGGCGTAGTTGACGGTGCTCAGACAGTAACAACTGCACCACTCGCAGCAGCTTTGACCACTTCAACAAAAGAAGCAGATAATGCAGTTAAATCAACAAGCGGCTCTTATGCTATCAATGGATCACTTGGAGCGATCAGCGCAGCAGCTGCATGGTTTAATGATACTGTAAACTCAGCTGAAACAGCAGTTGGCCATCTTGATGCTAAGAGTAAAGGAACAACTGTTGACTTTTCAGGCATCGGCAACTTCGCAAAATCACTGGTAATAGATACACCAATAGCAATAGTGCAGGATGCAGAAAAGCCAGTTTCAGGAGCAGTATCTATACCTACTGACAAAGCAGGAGATCTAGCTCTAGCAGCAGCAAACATTGCACACTTTAAAGGAAAGGACATAACAGAGGACATCCCTTCAACAACAGCTAGTTGGACCGATAAACATCTTAACCTTTCACCACAAGTTATCCCTTACACTTGGACTGATGCAGATGGGCAGGTTCATCAAGGTACCATCCCAAAACCTATGTGGGATTATAGTGTTAAACCAGATGACAGCGGCTTAGAAAGAACAGTGAAGACCGGAGGTCATGTTCTTGGTGTGACAAACCCTCATTGGCCACTTCAATACAATGATGGTTTAGTGCCGTTATGGAACCAGGCAACTGACATAGCAGAAACACCAGCTGGACTAGTTGAGGCAGCAGGCAGGATAACTAAAGAAACCCACAATCCCGTTGCTGGAGTATTTGGCGGAATAGGCACTGGGCTAAAGAACCTGTCAAGAGCTACATCAGCAGGAGTTGAGACTATAGTTGATGTTGCAGAGTTTGAACAGAGGCATGTTGGAGACATATGGGTCCAGCATGATACTGTAACTCATCTTGACGAAGACACTGGAAAAGGTGGAAAAGACTTTTCACACAAAGCATCTAACTTTGTAATTGAAAACGTACCACCAGCAGGAGCAGCAGTTGACCATTGGACACCACAAGGACGTGGTCACGACGGATCATGGAGAAGCCTATTGAATATCGATCTATTAGTTCCTGGAGCATTAGGCATACTTGAATATCAGTGGTTTATGGACCATGTTAGGGAGACTGATAGTGGCGCAGGTAAATTAGTTGAACAGGTTATCCCTGGCGGCGATGGCGGAGAAGAAGGCGGCAACCTAATCCATTAAGGGGGTATAAAATGTATAAGAAATTCATATCAATCATTGTGGCATTATTGCTTATCCCAGTAGTATTAGCACTTGGAAATACTGAAGACAATTACTTTTGGGATAAAACTACAGATAATCCTGTAACGAATGTTGATATGCTATTGTACAGATGCATGGACGAGCAATGCGCTAATGTTGTTCCTATCTGGGATGGAAACTCCGGTGCAAACAATTTCATCCTCAACTTGCAGCTTCCCTACACCACTTACGCTGTAGATTATGCAAAATACTTTTTTGCAGACGGTTATGCACCACTAGGTTTTAAACTGAATGATAACATTGGTGATGGTAAAGATACTGTCTATCAAAGATATTTCTCACAAGTAGAAGATTGCAATGCACCTATAGAAAATTTAGTGATATTAAACCAAGCATACCAAAATGAGCCATTAGTGATCAATCTTACAGCTTTGCTTAATTCAACAACATATTCAGCATTCCATCAGGTTAACAACGTACCTTATTACATTCCTGACGCATACAAAGATGAGTATTTTTCAGCACAGACTTTGGTTTCTGTTGAGATTGTAGATGAGCTTGGCAATGTAGTATACCAAAACTCAACTCAGGTAAATATCTATATGGATTCAGAGATTGAAACACAATTCACCTGGGTACCATTAGAGAACGGGACTTTCACCATAACTGTTACTACAGATGTTGTGGATGACCAATGTAACACTGCAACAGCACAGACTCAATCAACCCAAGCGATTATTAATGTTCTTCCAGAAAGGGTAAGGAATCAGTGCATTGTACTTTTAAATGACCTTGCAAGCAATAATGATAATCCTTTTATCGGAGAGACAATTGAAATTACTTACACCAAATTAAATTATTGCGCAGATAACGACGGTAACAAGACATCAGTCCCGCTTGATGTTGATTACACAATCAGGACCGGAAAGATAGATGAAGCAGGTGTAATTGTGATGCAGAACAGCACACAACTTGTAGGGACCAGTGTTGATTTGCCTACACTTTTCCAATTTGATTGGACACCAACTCAAGAAGGATGGTACACAATAACTGTTCATGCGCAGTCAGACGCTTCTTCATTTCCCGGACTAGAAAATCTTGATGATATCAGAAGCATTGAAGTGCTTGTATCAGATTATCCAACATATAATGTATACTTCACATTGTCTGACAGAGATACACTAGCTCCAATAGCTGGCGCTTTGATTAATCTAAGCGGTTTGACAATGTCCTCTGACGCAGCTGGCCTTGCCACGTTCCAAGATTTGTACGAGGCAGCCAATTATAAGTATATTATAACTCATGATCAGTATCAGACAATCTCTGGTACTTTCAGCCTCGCAGGAGCAGACAGGCACCTTTCATTCAGTCTTATACAAAAACTCGCTGCTAATTCCGGAACAGCTTATGCTTGCACACTAGGCGAGACCATTATCCTTGCTGGTTCAGCAGCTGGCGGCACTTTACCTTACAGCTATGCTTGGGATCTAAACAACGACAATGTCTTTGAAACAGCTGCTCAAAATACTGCGTACGTCTGCAGTGCTGTTGGCGACTTTACTGCTAATCTAAGAGTAACAGATGCTTTAAGCCAAATATCAATCAGCCCAGCTGCAATACATGTATATCCTCTTGCTTTAGTAGCAGATGCCAACGGGCCATACACATGCACTGTTGGTGAGACAATCACTCTTTCAGGCTCAGCAACTGGTGGTGTCCAGCCATATGCTTATGCTTGGGATATTGACAACGATAATGTGTTTGAAACAGCTACCCAGAATACTGCTTATGTCTGCAGCACTGTCGGTGACTATACAGTTAATCTAGAAGTTACTGACTCTCTTGGTACAGCAGCACTTAATTCAGCAACTATTGCTGTTACTGATTCTGGAAACAACCAGACAAACTTAACAGCAAACCCAGGAGCATCTTATAACTGCACCTTGGGCGAGACCATTACTCTTTCAGGCTCAGCAACTGGTGGTGTCCAGCCATATGCTTATGCTTGGGACCTAAACAATGACAATGTTTTCGAGACAATTACTCAGAATACTTCTTATGTCTGCAGCGCTGTGGGCGATTTCACAGTCAATCTGCAGGTTACTGACGCTGTGAGCGCACTAGCAGTGAACTCAGCAAATATTCATGTTGCCCTGCCAGCCAATCAGACACTTTTGGTAGCTGATGCAAATGGGCCGTACACTTGCGTAGAGGGTCAAACTCTAACCCTTTCAGGTTCAGCGACTGGTGGCACACAGCCTTACAGTTTTGCCTGGGACCTAAACAACGATAATGTTTTTGAGATACAAACCCAAACAGCAACCTATGTATGTGTCACAGAAGGGACAAATACCATAACCTTACAGGTATCTGACCTGTATCAAACAGTTACAGATACGACAGTAATCACAATAACAAAAAACACACAGCCACCTAAAGAAGTAGGGCCTGACCCTATGCCTCTATGGAAAAAACAGGCTGGATATAACAAAGAGATCATTGTAAGCACCATTAATATAAACAACGCATATGATGTGTACAGCGACGGTTATCTGGATATTGCTGTGACAGTGAAAAATGCCGGAACAAAAACACTGGACGATTTCACTGTATCAGCGTGGATACCTGACCTTGGGGTATACAGAAGTGCTGGGCCATTTGACCTTAAGTCAGGCAAGCAGGCAAGCAAAGATCTTACCTTATATGTGCCTAGTGCATCGACGGGAACGTATGATGTGATGATCACTGCTGGCAACGATAACATCCGAAGGACCATCTTTAGGGAGATAGTTATTACGCAATAGTAATAACTAGCATTAACTACTATTATATGCTAAAAAATACAAATGTTTATATATAAGTGGGGCATTACACCACTATAAAATAACAATTATCAACAAATTTGGGGGTCGAAATAAAATGAGTATAAAGAAAATAATGGGTGTATTTACACTATTGGTTATTAGTATGCTTGCATTCTCAGGAATAGCAAGCGCAGCAGCACAGATAACATTCCATGATGTTAAGCTAGACAATGATCAGCTTGAGACATCAGGGACAACTTTGATTCAAGGCGTGGAAAAAGGAAACCAACTTGAAGTAAGAGTTAGGCTAGAGTCAAATGAGAGCCTGGCAAATGTTGAAGTTAGAGCTGAGCTTTCTGGTTATGACCACAATGATAGGATAAGCGATGTTAGCGATGTTTTCGATATGAAAGCAAACGTAGCTTACACAAAGAAACTATCACTTGACTTCCCAGTAAGGATGGAACAAGATGGTTACAAATTGATGATTGACGTTAGAAACAGGGACGGCGCAATCGCACACGAAGAATATGATCTTGAGATCGATACAGAGAGACATTCACTAGAGATTAAAGACGTTATCTTAAGCCCTGAGAACGAAGTTGTTGCAGGAAGGTCACTTTTGGTTTCTGTAAGGTTAAAGAACCTTGGCGAATCAAGAGAAGAAGACGTTAAGATAAAAGTTAGCATCCCAGAACTAGGCATCTCACAGTCAGAATATGTTGATGACATAGATGCAGAGTGCACAGATGATAGTGACTGTGATGACTCATTAACTTCAGAAGAGATATTCTTAAGGATCCCAGCAGATGCTGAGACTGGCGAATATGACGTTGATGTTGAGGTTCAGTATGATGATGGTGACGAGTCTGTTAGCGAGAGCACATCAATCTTCGTAGAAGGTACAGATGAGGAAGCAGCACCAGCAGCAGAAGACACTTCAAAGACCCTAATTACAATAGGAGCAGATGTTCAGACTGCAAATGCAGGCGGCGCAGCTGTTGTATATCCAATAACCTTGACAAACCAAGGAACAGCATCAAAGACATACACAGTATCCGCAGACAGCGCAGATTGGGCAACCTTCACCATAACACCAAGCAATGTAGTTGTTTTGGAAGCAGGCGAATCAAAAGCAGTTTATGTATATGTTAGCGCAAAAGAAGGCGCAGCTGCTGGCGAACAGATGTTCTCAGTTGAGATCAAGTCTGGCGACAAGACACTAAAGCAAGTACCTCTTAAAGCAAATGTTGCTGCAAGTTCAAGTGCAAGCGGCTTTGATAAGGTTAAGAGAGGCCTTGAAGTAGGTTTGGTAGTTTTGGTAGTACTTTTAGTAATCCTAGGACTTATCATCGGTTTCAACAAGTTGAAAGGAAACGATGATGACGAAGATAAGGATGAAGAAGGTCAGACCTATTATTAATTTTTTTATCCTTTTTTTATAATTTTTCTATAATTGTTTTTTGCATCCCTAGGGGGGGTATTCATGAAAAAAGCGCTTATAATTACTCTACTGTTCATCGTTCTTGCACTATCTGCAAATGCCTATACTGTAGAGATGGGTGAATATACCCCCAGTGCAACATCCTTATCCAGAGCAGGGTTTACATTGCACAAAGGTGATTACTCTATCTGTGCTAATGATTATAGGATAATCCCAGTTTGGTTCAACAACAATCAAAATTATGCAGAATCGATTACTCTTAAGCTAAATGGTGCCAATTGGGCTCAATTGACAGGCAAGCAGATGGATATTCCTATATCAAAATCTGGTGCAGCATTTATCGAATTAACACCACTAAAGCCAGGAAATTATACTCTTAATCTAAATACAAAATCTCAGAGATCTTATCTTGATCTGCCTATACATCTTAATGTTGAAGACTGTTATTCACTTGATGTATCTTTTGAAAAAGAAAGCGATATTGTCTGTGGCTGTGAATCAAAACAGTTTGATCTAACTTTAAAGAATAACGGCAAATACAAGCAAAATGTAAAATTGGATATATCAGGCATTGAAAAGTACACTCTATCCAATGATACTGTTAATGTACCAGTAGGTGGAGAAAATACTGTTAAGGTGGGTGTTGCATGCCCAGATGCTGGACAGTACGAGCTTTTGGCAACAGCAAGGATTGCTGATTTAACCTTCTCAGATAGTATCGCTATCGATGCCATATCAGAGCAAGATTGCTATTCAGTTGGCATTCGTGGAAAGACCAAAGTAAATGTATATGAGCCAGGAGATAAGATTATCCTCTCTGTCAAAAATAATGGCTATCAGGCGCAGACATATTCAGTCAAACTTGAAAGCCCAGACTGGATCACAACAGAGACTTCTCAGATCAGCCTTGATAAAGGAGAAACATCAGAGATTTTACTTTCAATCAAACCTACATCTGACATTGAATTTGGTTATTATGATGTAAAGGTGACTGTAAAAGCCGACAGTTCAGAGTACACGCATGAAATCAAAGTTAACTACAAACCTGAAAATCCAATTATCAAATCAGTCAAGGATTTTTTGCATTATTATAGATTCTATATCTATGCAGCACCATTAATACTTCTTTTCTTATTGATATTTATCATATATGTAAAGAAGAAAATATCAAACCGGGCAAAGAAAACTAGCTCAAAAAAGTTAAAACCTAAGAAAGATGAGCCAAAGAAAGTTAAAAGCTGGCTAGGTTATGCTTACATAACAGCAGTGATTGTATTTATCTTCAGTCTTATTATCTATTACCTTAAGATTAATGGGCTAATCCCTTTCCATGTAGGTTATATACTCGTAGGCGCTGTTCTTATGGGACTCATTATACTGGCCATTGCTTTCAGAAAATCAAAATTGTTCTCAAAGATACTCCTTATTGTTATTGTGTTACTCTTGCTTGCTGGCGCAGGATATGCAGTATACTATTTCAATCTTATATCAAAAGTCAAGGACTTCTTTATCTTGTACTGGAATTATGTAGTAGTTGGCCTGATATTTCTGCTTGTTATCATAGGCCTTATGAATTTCTTAGGAAGAACCGTAAGTGTCAAAAGAAAGTAAGAAGTTCAGATATCATACCATATACAAATAGAAGTATTAATATTACGCTAAGGATATAGCTTCCTTTTATAGAATACTCAGGTTTTATTTGACCCTTCTTTTTGGCCTGCCAATGCATCATCACTACTAAAATACCTGCTAAACCGCCTGAAATAACTCCTGTGATATCCAGGACCAAGAAAAAAGGGTTTGCTATTCTTATGAGGATTAGGATTATGGATATTATCAATGGCACTGAAACCACATATATGGAAGATAAGGATTTATTGACCTTAAAATCAAAATGAAACATCTCTTTTAATGCTAACCCTACAGCGATAAATGACGTTGCCATTGTGAGGGTTCCAAACAATAAGCCTAAGACCAATATATGGCTGCCTAGAACATTCCCAAACCCGATTATGGCACCATCTGTGATATTCTCTGGGCCGCTGACCCCAACAACAAGCAATGCAAACAGTGCATAGATAAAAATAGGAATAATTGTGCCGATTATAATCGCTTTCTTCAAGGACTTCTTATTGTGGTTAAGCTCTTCTCTTAATTCAGGTATAGCAGCCATTGCAAGATAAGCAAACAGTATTACTCCATAAGGCAAGAAGAACTTGTCTGGAGAGAACACAGATAGGTTGCTGATGACAATCTTAGGCAATGCAAATACTGCAAATATGATCACTATTACAAGTATCAAGAGGACCATATATAACTCACTCTTTTCAACAGCTTTAATCCCTTTGAATATCAAGATGCTTGCTAGCACTAGAAATATCAATGAATATATTATCTGGTTTCCTCCAAATAATGGTGAGAAAACCTTGAACAGAAACTCTCCTTCTTTTACAGTGTATGCTATCAATGCACCATACATCCCAAATATCATAGAGAATGTCATCAGCCCCTTCCCCCATTTTCCAAGATATTTGTCAGCATAACCAGTAAGCTGATGGCTGCCTTTTGTCCTTAAAGAGATTTCCCCTATATATAAGTTGATGAATAGTATTGCAATACCTATCAGTACAATATCAATTATGCCTGTGACAAACCCAGCTTTTGCTATGACAAAAGGGATGCCGAGTATTCCTGCACCTATTGTGAATCCGATTAATGTGGCGATTGCTTGGTACAGATTCTTAGCCATAGGATGCATATTAAACTAGCTATATTTAAATTTATTTAAAGAAAAAATGGGGACGTGGGGATTTGAACCCCAATTTCAGCCCCTAATACCTGTTGTTATTAGGATCTGCTGGTCTCTTCCTTGAAGCGAAAGGCTTCAACAGACCAAGGGCTTAATCATCGCCATGGTAATCCATAGCTCATCGCTCCATTACTGGAGCCAGCCATTCTAGCCAAGCTGTACCCTCTGTGAAGAGGTTTATACTACGCCCCCATTAAACCAAGTTGACGTTACCAACTTTATAAACCTTATGGAAATGTTAAAACCCGCTGGATTTTAATATACTAAAAATTTACTTTGGAAATTTTTAGAAAACTATTTATAACAATTATCCTAGAACCAACCTGTGGCTAAACTTAAACTGAGCAAGAAGAAAGTCAAGATAAGCGGAAAGATAATAGTTCTGATAATGCTGGCATTGGCATTAGTGCTTATTTATTACAACCGCTCAGCATTATTAGTCTTGCTTGAGAAAAATGCAACACTTTGGTCAGTCTATCAGCATATCAGTTTCCAGATTGCCCAAAAGACATTGCTAGGGCTTTTCTATGCCTGCTTTTTCGGAGCAATATTCTTCATATCTTTGCCAGTCGAATTCATCTTCATATATTACGCACTTCTTGGAAAAGACTACCTTTTCATAGTGCTTATCGCAACGCTTGGCAGCCTTCTAGGTATGATCTTCAACTACCTCTTTGGTTTTGTATTTGGAGAAAGGCTTTTAAAATCAATCCTTAAGAAAAACTTTGACAAGTTCTCAAAGAAAAATGAAAGATGGGCAACACCTCTGGTGTTTATCGGTAATCTTATTCCTTTTCCCATAGAACCGATTGCATTGATCTTAGGCGCAGCAAAATACTCATTTAGAAAGTTCATAATATGGACAACTTTTGGAAGGCTAGGCAAGTTTATTGTAATTCTGCTTGCAAAAGATTGGATTGTTAATGTTGTTTTGCCTTGGTTTAGCTCTTTATTCTGATCTTATCCCCTACTTTTGTGTTCTTGATATGTCCTGCAGGCGTTTCTATGATATATCTTGCCTTATGTTTAGGAAAAAATAACATAAAAGGCCTGAAATCTCTTTTGATCTCAACCACCTTCATATCAGAGTCTAAGAATAATATATCAATGGGGAAAAACACAAAGAAATTGTGCAGGTCTATCTTTCTTTCTTTGCCAAGGTCAAAAACAATTGTCTTTGGCCTGGAAAACATCAAGCCTTTCATATGGTGAAATATGTCAGTATAAATCTTAGAATTTCTTGAGATTTGGAACCTTTTTGATACATTCTCTATCATAGCCGATATGTTTAAATAGGTGTTTTTATATTTTTGGTATTAGTGGGAATTTTTTCGCGAATGGATAAAAGAGGGGACTAAAATGGAGAATACATCATCTAGTGTAAACTATAGGCTTCTAATTCTTTCGGTGATTTCCTTCTCATTGATATTGACCCTTAGCGTCAGCTCTTTTGCATCAGATGGTTATCTGGTACCTTTTCTTGTATCGCCAACAGGCAATTTTGAGGTCACTGTAAACACAACATTCAACGTCACAACAGGAGTAGTGTGCCTTGGCGGAACGTGTGATAATATCGTAGCTAAGTTGGATCCTGTTTCTTCTGGGGCGTATGTTGATGATGAAATTGCATCAAATATTGAATCTGATGGTAAAGCAAGAGTTATCATAATGCTTAAAGAAACATCACTTCCTGCAGAAAAAGAAGGCATTTCATCTGTTGCTGAAATAAGGGTTGAAAGACTGGATTCGATTAGGGAGATGGTTAAGGGCCAACAGGACGCAGTACTGGACAGGCTTTCCCAGCAAGAATCTATTGCTTCAGGTACAGGCCCTGAAGGTTTTATCCTAAAAAGAAGATATGCAGTTGTAAATGCTCTTGCAGCAGAGATAGATCAAAATACTTTGGATTTATTAAAAAATGATCCTGCAATTAAAAGCATTTATCTTGACACAATAGAACATATATCTCTAACAGAAAGCATACCTTTGATTAACGCTGATGATACATGGAAAATTCAGGTTAATGGTATGAACGTCACAGGAAATAATCTTGCTGCTTGTGTTGTAGACACAGGCATAAATGCGAGCCACCCAGGATTTGGTGGTAGGGTAGTTGCAGAACAATGTTACTGTAGTTATGGTGGGGCATGTTGTCCAGAAGGGGGAATTACAAGTGACAACGCAACTGATGATGAGGGACATGGCACCCATGTTGCCGGAATAATCGCAGCTAATTATGGGTCATACAAAGGGGTTGCACCAGATGCAAAAATTGTTGCAATTAAATCACTTGACAGCAATGGTTATGGTTACCAATCTGATATTGCTTATGGTATTGATTGGTGTGTTAACCATTCAATGGATTATAATATTACAGTTATCAGTTTAAGTTTAGGCGGAGGGGCATACACTTCCGCATGCGATGGAAATTCTAATTTAGAGGATTATGAACAGGCTATAGATGCTGCAGTTGGTCAGAATATTATAGTTATAGCTGCTTCAGGTAATAATGGGAATATTACTGGAATTTCACATCCAGCATGCCTAATAAATGCAACAGCAGTGGGCGCAGTTTATGATGCTAATGTTGGTAGTAAAGGTTGGTGCCGAAATGGAGGATGTACCTTGACATGTACTGATAGTACCACAATATCCGATAAGCTGGTATGTTTTACTAACAGGAATTCATTGCTTGATTTGCTTGCTCCTGGTTCTGTGACCACTTCACTTAATTACCAGGGAGTTAATTATGACGGCGGGACTTTGGATGAAAGCGGGACTTCTCAAGCAACTCCACATGTTAGTGGAGCAGCATTATTGATGCAATCATTTTATGAACAGAAATATTCATACCTTCCATCCCCTTCAGAGATAGTAATAAAATTAAAGCAATCAGGAAAACCAATTTACGATATTAATACCTCAACAACTTATCAGAGGATAAATCTTGAGAATGCCTTGCCAAAAGGAGTAATCCCAGAACGTGCTTCATGGAATGGGGTAGATCCTTTCTACACAACCAGCTCAAATCCTGGAAACACTGCCTGCCTGTCTGGAATTACAACCGGCCAAACATGCAACACCACCTGGACTGTCAATGCAACACAGCTTGGAACTTGGGAATTCTTCACTATCTACGAATTGAATGCTACTCAGAACCTGACAAATAAGTTTAATGTTACTGTTGTTGCGCCATCTTCAGGTACACTCCAGAATATAACCATAACTAAATACTCTTCAGCTTCAAAAGTCACTTTAGGTGAAAACTTCACATTCACTATCGTCGTATCAAATACCGGTAATGTAAATATTACTAACGTTAGTGTTGGTGACCTATTTAACACGACAACAATCAATTTTACAGCAAGCAACATATCAACAAGCGATGTTTTTTATAATATCGGTGAAGTATGGTGGATGTTTAATTTAAGCGTTGGAGAGAGCGTCTTTATCCAGGCAAATTTCTCATCTATAGCTACTGGAAACTTCACTAATAATGCTACAGCAGAAAACTGGACAAGGGACACAAAATCAAATTCAATGGTTGCTCTTGAGATAGCTGCAGCCGGGATATTGGATGAAACAGCACCAGCTATTACTGGAGTTAACAATCAGTCGACCACCAACCAATCAACTTTGATCACCTGGGGCACAAACGAAGCTTCTAACAGTTCAGTCAGTTATGGAATCACCGAAGCTTTGAGCACTGGCACAGTAACAAACACCACTACCACAACCAGCCACTTTATCCTATTATCAAGCTTGACCAACTCCACAACATACTTCTACAATGTAACAAGCTGTGACGCAACAGGCAACTGTAATACCACTGGCCCATACAACTTCACAACAAATGCTAACGCAGCTGCAGACACGACTGCTCCGACAGGAACAGTGACTGTAAGTACTGATACACTTTACGAAGGAGATTTGACTCAATATGTAAATGTCACTTATGACGAAACTATGGATGGCAATTCAACGCCAACAATAGCCTTTACCGGAGCAGGCACATTTAGCACCAATTTAGATGGATTGTGGAGTGCAGACAATTTGACATGGACAGAATCTTTTTATTATGACGATTCATATAATGAAGAAATGATAAATGTTTCAAGCTCAGGGGCAACAGATTTAGCAGGAAATCCAGAAGGACCAAGCATTATCGCTGCTTTCTATCTTGATACTGTCAAGCCAACAGTAGTAATCACAGCATCAGATTCTTTGATTAATAAAGCAGATAATGGCACCACATTAAATATTACTGCCACATATAATGAGCGTATGAATACATCGGCAATACCTGTACTTGATCTAATGGGTGTATCTGATGAAGCATTAATCCTTAATTCTGGTTATTGGGGCGCCGCAAATACAACTTATACTTTTTCATATAATGTTTCAACTGATAGTGGTGATGATATATCAGTAAGTCCATCATTATCTGGGGGTCATGATGCTGCAGGTAATCTTCAAGATACGGACCCTTATAACGAGTTAGACCTATTCTATATTGATACTATTGCACCAGATGTTGGATCAATTGTCATAAGGCCAGACCCTGCAAAAGCAGGATTAGTCCGAGTCAATATATCATTTACCAAATTTATGAATTTGTCAGTATCGCCAAATGTTACTATCATTGGACTAACTTCTTCTTATCCTGTTGCGCAATCTTCTTATACTAATGGTAACGGCGAATGGAGGGGAAACTTCACATTATTGGATGAGAATGAAGAAACTACAGCAAATATCAGTGTTTCGCTTGGAGAAGATCTTGTAGGAAATGTTATGCTTGCTAACAGATTATGGAATTTTAGCGTTGATACAAGATCACCGGCAATATCCATCGTAGCCAACACTTCCACCACTAACCAGTCAACTTTAATCACTTGGGACACAAACGAAGCTTCAAATAGCTCAGTTAGATACGGCACAACTCCAGATCTAGGAAGTACTTCAGTAAACGTCACCCTGACCCAAAACCACATAATCCTATTAACCAACCTATCAGCAGGCACACCATATTATTACAATGTGACCAGCTGTGATGCAAGCGGCAACTGCAACACCACAGGACCATACATCTTTAACACATCAAGAAACATTGATTCGAGCAGTCCAACAGTAAACCTTATCTCTCCAGCTCAAGGCCAGTCATTTACTTTGACCAACAACGTAACTTTTAACATATCAGCAACAGATAACATCGGCCTTGCAAACTGCACTTTATACACTAACACTA
>JAHJBD010000103.1 GCA_018813725.1 Nanobdellota archaeon
AGCATTTATATCATGTTCAATATCACTGAGGTTGATCATCAAGCACCAACATTCACCCAATGGCCTCACAACCAGACAATCGAATATTTCATAGAGCCATTAAACCTTGATGTTAATGCAACTGATGCAACTAGCACTTACTGGAAGGTTAATGATACTGGTAGGTTTAATATTACTCAGGAAGGCATGTTAAGGAACGCTACTACACTTCCTGTCGGCCTTTATTGGGTGAATATCTCAGTTAATGACACTAATGATAATGTCAACAGCACTCAGATCTGGATCAATGTAACTGATACTATTGCGCCATTGTTTACTCAAATACCTAGCAATGTAACATTAGATGATGTGACTGCATTAGAGTATGATATCAATGCAACTGATCCTAGCGGAACTTACTGGAAGGTCAATGATACAACAAGGTTTAACATAACTCAGGAAGGTATCTTGAAAAACAATACTGACCTAGCTGGAGCAATCTACTGGGTGAATGTCTCTGTCAATGACACTTATGATAATCTTAACAGCACGATAATAAGGACAAATATCAGTGCAAACAATCTGCCAAACACCACCTTTGTTATAGTCAATACCACTGCTGGCAATTATACCAACACTTCACTCAGATGCTATGCAAATATAACTGATAGTGATGGCGGCAATGTTTACGGCGCTTATACTTGGTATAATAATTCAGTTGCATACCTTACAGGCCAGAGCAGTGCGTTTACAGAAGGTACTATAGTGCTTATTTCAACACTTAACTCAGAAAATACAACCAAGCTTGAGAACTGGAGCTGTGAGGTAAGGGCTTATGATGGCCTTAGCTATGGAAATAGAAGAAATGCTACAATTACGATAAGGAATGCTCCTGTTTACAGGAATAATACTATCCCTGCAATCTCGTTTACTGAAGGCAGCTCTGCGACAGTCAATCTGAACGGATATTTCAAAGATATTGATAATGATGCTTTGACTTTCAGTAATAATACTGTCAGTGGGGTTACGATCACTATTGCAGCTGGCACTGCTACTATCGCATCAAGCACTGTTGGAACATATTATGTGGTCTTTAATGTAACTGATGGTGTAACTTGGGCAGAAAGCAATAATGTGACAATTACTGTATCTAGTTCAGGTGGCGGCGGCGGTGGCGGTGGCGGTGGTGGTGGTGGCGCACCTCCAGTAGTACCACCTGTTGTTCCTCCAGTAGTCCCACCTGTAGTCCCACCAGTAATACCTCCGGTGGCCATAGCAACAGAAGTACCTATCTCAGAGACTCCAACAGTCCCTAGCTCTATAGGTGCTGGGTCAGCTATAGGTGGAGGCACTATACCGTGCATACTTTCAACCAGAAAAGAGACGGTTGTGCTTGGAAAGAGCTACCTGAATATCTCTGAAGCAGTGCCAGAAGGTTATGAAATCGTTGTAGAGCCATTCAATGTATCGTGCATAAACAATCAGCCTTATAAGATAACATTCAGCGTGCCTGATGATTATGTTAATGTCAGCGCTGTAAGGTGCGCTGGACAGTATTGCTCACAGGTAGAGCTAAGGACAATAAAAACACTTGATTGCGGCAATTACCTTGAAGAGATATCCAGGGAAAATGACGTGTATGATCCTACCTTGCATAATTTAAGTGTGGAAGAGACTGTGCTTAACCTTACTGATATCAAGAACTCAATATCTAGCGGCATGGCAAGGTTTGCATTTAAAGGGGCAGCTTTTGAAGGTATTGAGGTAAAACTTTCACAGATAACCCTGAATGTTGAAGAGGCTAAGAACAGAAAGTTGAAGATCGTCGGTGTTCCTGTACAGCTTAAGATAAGCAAAGTAATAGATTATGCGATTAACATCACTCTTCCGTATGATGATCTTACTGGTGTTGAAGAAGACAGTCTTGCTTTGTATGTATATCATAATGATAGTTGGATCTATATAGGGGGTGTTATAGATCAAGAAGCTGGTACTGTCACTGCTGAAAGCGAACTCTCGCCTTATCTGGATGAAAATAATAAAGCAGTGTTTGCGATAATGGGGGTACTTTGCTTATACTGCTATGAATCAAAGCTGGAGATGGTCTATGAGCCTCCTTTTGAGACAACTAATGCTGTAATCTTAGTACACGGCCTTGGAAGCTCGCCAGATACCTATCAGGCTTTGATAGATGATATCAGGCTGACAGAGCAGCCGTTTAAGCTTTACACCTTTGGCTATCCATCTTCAAGATCTATCCAGGAGATCGCTGTTGAGTTTGCTGACAGTCTTGAGGCAAACACTGCTGAATTTGATAACATATACATAGTTGGACACAGCATGGGCGGGCTTGTTGCTCAGTCTGCTGTATACACCAGTTATCTTAAGAATCAGGATGTGTTATCTTATAGGTTCCTTGATAAGGTCAAGAAGATGATACTTGTGGGTGTACCAAATGAGGGAACGCCAATAGCAAATCTCTATTCAAAGGTATATGATACTTTGGTAAATTCAGATAATTATCCGCTTTTTAACCTTAACAGCAAACTTGTAAAAGAGCTTGCTGTGCCAAATATTGTTCCAAGAGTTCCTGGTATCAAATATTATGCACTTGCTGGACAAAAGGATATCGCGCTTGGAACAGGTGCATTTGCAGTTGGCACTAAATCAATATTTGGAGAAGACGCAGATGGTTTTGTAGGTTTATCAAGTGCTACTAATATAGGTGGTGAGGTCAATAATGAGCTTTGCCAGAATTTCTGGCTTATTGATTCAAACCATTTTGGATTACTTGATGATCCTGCTGCAAGGCAGACCATTGCTAGGATAATCAGTGCAGACATGACAAGCCAAAGCTATTCATCAATATTTGGCTATAATAACTACTTTGATTTTGACATAGCAAGCTGCTCATCTAAGGATACATACTTTATCATAGGTAAAAAGATACCTAAAGAGGCTGCACTGGATCTTACTGGTTGCCTTTGCGGCAATGGTGTGTGCGGAGAGGGCGAGGATGCTGTAAATTGTCCTGTTGACTGTGTTGAGGTAGGTTCCAGGCTTATCGTGATAAGCATATCTACACTCCTTATCCTGATACTTATCTTGATATTATTATTGATTGGCTCTTTTGTAAGGTATGAATATAATCATCTGGTGAGGCATAGGCCGAATGCAACGCTAGAGCATTTCTTGCTCAACGCTACAAGATATGAAGATATTGTTGAGAGAAGGTTAAAGACAGAAGAAAGATTACCAGTCAGGCTTTTGGGAGAAGTATATTTTGCTGTTATTGCTGCAGTGGTTGCGCCAGTAAGATGGACGTATGTTGGGTTTAGGTTTATCGCAAGATCAATACAAGAATCATATTATGCGTTTATTTCTCTGGCTATCGCTGCAAGAAAGGGTATGCTTAAAGCAAGACTTTTTGGGAAATTATCTGCAAGGTGGCTATCTGATCTTTCTATCGGAAGATTAGCCTATCTTTTGTACCTTCATTCTGCCCGCAGAATAAAGAAACATTATTACTCACACTATCTATCTCATGTGATGGCTGGAGTTATAAAGGCTTACCTGATGTTTACAAAGGTCAGCTTAAGCAAAAAGAGATATCCTGAGATGCAGGCAATACAGCATTTTTACAAGAAAAAGGCCAGCATAGATATGAACATGATAGACCTGATCCATAATCTGCATGAGACTGAGATTGATATATTGAAGAATAATGTAACTGTTGCAAAGCTTGTACATTCAAAGGTGATGAAGGAGTATGCTAAGTTTGTGAAGGTATATGATAAGGGTGAGCCGTTCAGCTTGTATCATGCTGTCATGTCAAGGTATAAGCATGTGAAGAAGATGTATCATAAGGTGATGTTTAAGGTTGATAAATTAGCATTGTATTCTGAACTGAATAAGGCAAATATCCTTGTTATGAGAAAAGATGTAAGCGCTGCAAAGACAGTAATGGCAAAGGCTTCAAAAATATATGATAGGATTATGAAAGAAAAGGCTGTTAAACATGTGTTTAACAAGTATAATCAGGTTAAAGAAAGGATTATTTTGTAATAACTATCTATTTTGTATCTCATTAATTCAAATCGGTCAACTCTATGCAAAAATCACATTATAGTGGTGGTGCAAGGCTTTTATACTTACAGATACTACAAAGTGGAAAAAGGATACTGACATTTCACCTACCTTTAGCTAGGGGATTGCATGGACAAAGAAAAAGCGCTGGTTGTTTTTCAGGATAAGAAGATACGTAGGATTTGGTATAATCAAGAATGGTTCTATTCTGTCGTTGACATTGTCGGGGTCTTGACTGACAGTCCAACTCCCAGGCAATATTGGGGTAAGGTTAAGGATAGGTAATTTATTGCGCTAGAACTGTCCCCAATTTGGGTACAGTTGAAATTACCTGCGGAAGACGGCAAATTAAGGTATACTGATTGTGTAAATACCAAAAATGCTTTTAGGCTAATCCAATCCATCCCATCTAAAAAAGCTGAGCCCTTTAAACAATGGCTAGCACAGTTAGCCCAAGATCGTATAGAAGAAATTGAAAATCCTGAGCTGGCGCAAATTAGGGTCAAGGAGTATTACGAACTCAAAGGATATCCTAAGGAGTGGATAGAAAAAAGGCTTCGAGGTATAGCAATAAGGCAAGAATTTACTGATGTCTGGAAAGATAGGGGCGTTACTGAGGATTCTAATCTTGCCATATTAACCAATGAGATAACCAAAGCAACATTCGGGAAGACTGTCCAGGAATATAAAGAATTTAAAGGCTTAAATAAGAAAAATCAAAATCTGAGGGACCATATGCAAGATTGGGAAATAATCTTTACGATGGTTGGAGAGAAAGCCACCACTGATATCGCTAGGTCACGAGATGCGCAAGGATTTGAAGAAAATCAGGGTGCTGCAAAGAGGGGTGGGCAGATAGCAAGTAATGCACGCAAAGAATTGGAATAGGAAACAGGAAATCCTGTAATCTCAAAGAATAATTTCTTAGGTCTTACTAAAAGGAGAAAATTAAGCAGCAAGAAGCAAATCTGAAAACATCATTTTCTTC
>JAHJBD010000104.1 GCA_018813725.1 Nanobdellota archaeon
CCGCTGTCTATTGAGCTGATAAAAAAGAAGCTTGATGGGAAAAAGCTTACCAAGGAAGAGATTGACCAGATTGTGTGGGACATAGTCCACAATAAGCTGGATGATATTGAACTTTCATATTTTGTTGCAGCCTGTTATGCTCATGAATTGGACATGGAAGAGACTACCTTTCTTACAAAAGCCATGGCTAGCCATGGCATAGTGCTAAAGCCGAAAAAATATCCTGTTATGGATAAGCATTGTGTGGGTGGTGTAGCAGGGAATAGGACCACCATGCTCCTTGTTCCAATTGTTGCTGCAGCTGGACTTACCATACCTAAGACCAGTTCAAGGTCAATAACCAGCCCTGCTGGGACAGCTGATACTATGGAGGTTTTGGCAAATGTTTCAATCGGTATAAAGAAGATGAAACATATTGTTGACAATGTGGGTGGATGCATTGTGTGGGGAGGTGCTTTGAACCTTGCACCAGCTGATGATAAGATAATAAGGGTAGAAAAGCCGCTAAGTATTGATGCAAAAAGCAATCTTTTGAGTTCTGTCATGGCAAAGAAAGCTTCAGTCTCTGCTACACATCTATTAGTTGATATTCCTTCTGGGCATGGATCTAAGATCATAGAATTGTCGAGGGCGAAATCATTGAAAAAGGATTTTCAACTGATAGCAAGGAAGCTTGGAATGAAAGTCAAGGTTATCATAACAGATGGGAGGCAGCCTATCGGTAATGGTATAGGGCCTGCCTTAGAAGCACGTGACGTGCTTTATGTTCTAAAAAATGATTTAAGAGGGCCGGTTGACCTAAGGGAGAAGGCGTTGTGCATGGCAGGTCTCATGCTGGAGATGGGGGGCAAGGCGGGCAAAGGAAAAGGTTATACTCTTGCCAAGCAGATACTTGAAAGCGGAAAGGCTTATGATAAGATGGTGGAGATCATCAAAGCCCAAGGAATGAAGATAACAGATCCTAATAAGATAAAAATAGGTAAATATTCTTATGAATATAGGTCTCCCAGGACTGGAGTTGTAAGGGAAGTCTCAAATTTAGCGATTTCTAAAATGGCAAGGGTTGCAGGAGCTCCGAAGAATATGGGTGCAGGAGTATATCTCCATAAGCATGTTGGTGACAGGGTCCATAAGGGTGAACCTATATTTACTGTGTATGCAGCAAATGAGATAATGCTGGGGTTTGCCAAAGAGACTTTTGTGAAGCTTGATGGTATAAAGGTGGAGTGAATAATTTTTTTTGCTTGGCTTAGAGGAAATATTCTACGTCGCCTTTGTTTCCCACTTGTGCGTTTTTCAACTCAAAGATTTGTAACCCTTCAACTTTGCTTGGCAAAGATTGAAGTTGACACAAACTCGTGCACTTTTCCTCATTTTGTTCTGAATAGTCCAAAAGAAATATACGTGCTTTCGCACCATAAAGGTTGTCGTCGATAATCACTAATTCTATCGTCAGTGCCTTCATTTTATAGGACTGGGATAAGCCAAAAAGACGTTATCCTGCTCCCTAGATATTTAAATGGATGCATGGATATATAAATATTGTCCCACTAAAATGCCATTCCGGTGCATTTCCCAGATATTTATCCATATTTTCTTGAATGCAATATAAACTCTAAAAAAATGTACTAAACCGAAACATTAATAAATATAAGGATATTCGCATATCCTAATATGATTACTTTCCCAAATAAACAATGTGAGATTTGCAAAGTATTCTCTAATGGAAGCAGAGTAAATATTTTACTTGCTTTAAGAGATAAGCCTTGCACTGTGTCAGAATTGATAGAAAAAACAGGCTTGAACCAATCAGTAGTTTCACAACATTTAGCAATATTAAGAAATAAAAGCATTGTTGAAGCAGAAAAGAATGGTGCTTGGATTACTTATAGATTAAAATATCCTGAGATCATGAAAGCTTTTGATATAATGAGGGAGATTGCGAAAAAGATTTCAGGAGGAACAAAATGAAACTAAAAGATTTTACGCCATTAGTTTTTTTGGCATCATTAGGAGCTGGAGGGATAGCTGTAATGCCTTTTGTGCTAATGCAGTATACAGTAGAACATGGTAGTGGATTAATTACAAGATCGCAACTGTGGACAAAAGGATTTACTACATTAACTGCAGGATATTATTATTCATTAGAAGTAGTTATGATAATATTCTCTTTGTTACATTTCATACTAACAATTATGTTTGCAATTAAGTTATTCAGATGGATGAAGACAGACTCGTGTAAGAAACTTATCAGTGATCCATTAAAGAACACTGCAATATTAGCACCACTTATATCTGTATTGATGACTATGAACGTATTTATCGGACCTTTAAGATACTTCTTACCGGTATTTTCAGATAATTTTCAAGATTTATTTTTACCAGCTATGATTTTTTGGTCAGTTCTGTTTGTATTCATAATGTTGCTAGAGATAAAATTATTAGGTATATCTTTTAAAGAAGGATTTGATATCAATAAAATAAATTTTGGATGGTTATTGCACCCATTTTTACTTGGAATGCTTTCAGTTGTAGGAACTGGAATTGCGGCTATGAGCCAGAATTCTGATATAGCAAATACTGCCGCATTTATGACTTTGATTTCTGGTTCAATGGGGATATTCTTATTGCTAGTAAAACTAATAGTCATTTTTAAAAGTCATTTTGCTGCCTTGGGATTACCTGAAAAACAATTCTTGCCTAGTTTTTTGATTGTTGTACCAAACATAACTTTGTTTGCTATAAGCGCCTTTCGATTTGGACACTTTTTAGAACATCATCATGGTTTTGAATTAGGAGCTTATTTTTACATCGTTATTGGTTTTTCTTTTGCCTTTGAAATCTGGTATATTCTATTTGGATTATCTTTATTAATTGATTATTTTAAACAGCATCATTTTAAAGAGTTTTATGTAACTCAATGGGGATTTATCTGTCCGCTAGTAGCATTTGTTGTACTAGGGGGATTTGTATATAATGTAGTGTTATCGAATCCAATCCTATATGGTGTACTTGTGCTAACTATGATTATAACAGTATTACTGTATATTGAACTTTTACTCAAGCACATCAAATGTTCAAGAAAAAACAATGTAGGATTAAGTTGTAAGGTAGATTAAAATGTGGAAAAAAATATCTTTTTTACAAAAAAACCTCGTATATAGTATTCCTGTATTCATGATAATTGGAATTATGTTTGGCTATTTTTTTGATGCATCTTTTTTGAAAGCTTTAATCATGCCGCTTACTTTTTTAATGGTCTATCCTATGATGGTAAACTTGCAGATAAAAAAAGTTTTCTCTAGAGGTGATTCAAAAGTTCAGATAATCACCCAATTAATCAACTTTGCGATCATCCCTTTTATAGCTTTTGGTCTGGGAAAGATATTCTTTAATGATAAACCATTAATTGCATTAGGATTATTGCTTGCAGCTTTGCTTCCGACTAGTGGAATGACTATATCCTGGACAGGATTTGCCAAAGGTAATCTAAATGCCGCAATCAAGATGACTGTAATAGGCCTTATTGTAGGATCACTTGCAACACCACTTTATGCGAAATGGCTTATGGGGGCAGCTATTGAGATTCCTCTTATTGATGTATTCAAACAAATTGCTCTTATTGTATTTTTGCCAATGATTGCAGGATATGTGACTCAAAAATTTATTATATGGAAGTATGGAGAGGCTAAATATCATAAGGATATAAAACAGAAATTTCCTATGCTTTCTACACTTGGAGTTTTAGGTATTGTAGCAGTAGCAATGGCATTAAAATCAAAAACAATCATTTCCCAGCCAACAATGCTCATCAATTTATTTATCCCATTATTGATTATCTATGGAGTTAATTATCTATTAAGCACTATCATTGCGAAATACTTCTTCTCAAGAGAAGATGGGATTGCACTAATTTATGGCACCGTAATGAGAAACTTATCAATCGCTTTAGCTATTGCTATGACTGTATTTGGAAAAGAAGGCTCAGATATTGCGTTGATTATCGCATTAGCTTATATTATTCAAGTACAATCTGCAGCATGGTATGTCAAATTCACAGATAAGATATTTGGTAAAGCTCCAGAAGATACTGCAAAAGATATAATGGAGTTAGGAGTTTTTGCTTTGCATACAGAAAAAACAATACAAGATGCTATCAAGATTCTAGATGAAGAGCACATCCATTCAGTTGCTGTCCTAGATGATAGAGACCATGCTATCGGGATGATCACTTCTGGCATGATTATCAACCTATTAGCAGATGGTAACTCGATAGATCTAAAATTAAGCAACATAAAATTGCTTCCTGCACTAAAGGTTGAAGAACAGACACCAATCAGAAAAGTCTTACAGACAATGAAGAGAAAACATGAATATAAGGTATTAGTTCTTGACCAAAAAGGAAATATTTCAGGTGTGCTTACGGAATCTGATATTTTAGATAAATATGCGGAGAATAAAAAATGATAGAAAGTAAAATCTTTTCTAAAGAGACTGATAAAAGTGTAATAGAAGTTGCAGAGATTATTAGAAAAAAAGCAGAAGATTTTGGTTTTATTGTAAGGTATGATACTGATATGACAAAAGAATTCAAAGATCATAGAGTTGATGTAAGGGATGAATTTGAATACCATACAATTATGCTTTGTATTCCAGAGAAAGCTTATAATAGTGTTAATATGAATAATAAAAGAGCAGCAATCATTATGCCAAAGCAAGTAAGTATTTTTAGAGATAAAAACAAAACGATAGTATCCACATTGGTGATAGGTTCTGAGTTTTTAGAGAAAATCTTGCCAAATGATGAAAAAATAAGAGAAAGTCTTCCTGCATCTTGCATGAAAGTAGTGAAGTTAATTGAAGAGATATAGTCTCTGATCTCTATTTTCCTGCACTGTGGGTTACTATATAAACACTCATCGGAATTGCGACCACTCCGTGCTGTCATAACATTTTCTTTATAAAATCTTTTTTAAACTTTACTCCGGATTTTTCAAAAAAAAACGTTATTCCGGATCACAAATTCTTACTTCCAATTAAAAAATATTGTCCTTTATTTATAAAGAATTATCTGGGTTAGCTCGTTAATAATCGTAAAAGAAGGTAATATACGCCGTCGCCCGGATTTGAACCGGGATATCCTCGCGGAAAATGGCTCTCAAGGCCATCGCAGTACCGGGTTGTGCCACGACGGCATGGTGAAGGGCATTTTGTGTGGAAAAGTACTGCTTTATACTGTTCTTGTAGGTGTTATATAGTTGCTGACTGCTTTATAAATTTTACCTTATGTTTATAAACCAATTTTAATTCTTATAAGATATGGATCTAGCAGAGATAGTAACAAGCGTAAGAGAAGGAAGAATTGATCTTATTGAGCAGGTTGAAGCAGAAGTCAAACAAAAGCTTGCTATACTCAGTCAAAATGCTACAGCCCCTGATTATCTCTTGAATGGGCTGATAGAAAAATATGGTAATGAACTAGATAAAGTGAAACTAACTGAGGTTTCTGTACATTCTGAAATGATAGATAACTATTGTGGCAATGCTGCAGATTGGATACATTTTGCTGCACCTTTGGCAGTTGAGGGCTATAGACAGCTTGAAAGGATTGTCCAGATATCTGGATTGACTGTGATCCGAGATAAAAAAAGGCTCTTTAGGGCAGCTATACCTGATCCAGATGCAGACGCAAAGCTATCTCTGAAGACACAGATGGTCTATGCAGAAAGGGCACTTGACACTCTGCAAAAACAACAAGGACTGGCGCATACAGATATGTATTTTACAGTTGTTCACGCTAACCTTACAAGCCTTGCTCAGCGCCTTAAACTTGTGGCATTTAACTTGAATAATCTTGGCAGGCCAGATCTTGCCAGACAAGCAAATATGCTAAATGCTTATATCAATCAGACCGTACGCATCTTCATGCCTGGGATATATAAGTCATAGTTTCAAAAGATATAAAAACTACCCCTTTAGCACATATCCAATGGATACTTTTGAATCGCTGCAATTTGTCAGGGAGAGGGGCATTTATGAGATTTCTAAAAGCTTTGTTGACCCTATCAAAAAGGTGTTTGTGCCTTGCTTGAATGTAAAGGATGAGAAGGTGCTTATCATAGGTGATGTAGGCATAGAAAACCACCAGATAAGCCCTATCCTTGCAGCTGCATATTATGAAGCTGCAAATGAGCTGAATCTTAATGTAAAATTGGTGCTTCAGGAAGTGAAGACAAGGGGTTCTGTAGCTGACCTTGATGTGATACAATCACTTGAGACTCTTCAGGAAAAAAATATTGTGGTTATGTGCTGTTCTGATAAGCTAGGTTCGATAGGTACCCTGGGAAAAAGCCTGAGGAAATATTGCATCAAAAAGAAGCTGAGGTTCTTTTCATCGATGAGCCTTGGCGATCTGTCGAATGATAGTGTTGGGTATGTTGTTGATGCGATTGATATTGACTATAAGCCTTTACAGATGAGGCAGAAAGTAGTAAAGGATATACTTGATAATGGGAATCTGGTTGTCATAAAAACAAAGGCAGGTACTGACCTATCCATAGATATAAGCGGGATGACAGCAATCTCTGCAGACGGAAATTACAGTATCGATGGAAGCGGTGGGAATATGCCTGCAGGTGAAGTCTATATACCGCCGAATGGAAAAGGCGTAAATGGGAAGGTTGTGATTGACGGCTCTTCAAGAAACCATAAGCACACTTCAATCATAATAAATCCTATCACACTTACTATAAAGGAAGGGAGTATTGAGAGTATTGAAGGTAAAGAAGAAGCAGAGCTTCTGAGAGAGACTATCAAATGGGCTCAGGGTCTCTCAAAACATCCTGGTTCATTGAAGCGAATCTGCGAATTTGGGATCGGTATGAACCCAAAGGCAAAGATTATCGGATCAACACTAGTTGACGAGAAATCACTCGGAACAGCGCATATCGGTATCGGATCGAATTACTGGTTTGGCGGTTCAATATATTCTATCTTGCATCTGGACCAGGTGTTTAAGGATCCTGAAATATATGTTGATGGGAAAAAGTTGGTTATTTGATTATCCTGCCTGTAGGTGAGTATACTGTTTAGTTCCTGCTTCATTGCCTGATATCCATATTGATAAATAACCGCCAAACACCCAGAACTCTTTTCCTTCGATGTTTATCTTATACCAGTAATCAGAACTGCCCTGGATATCTTCCTTTTTTGGTGTCCTGCTGATCAATTGGACTCGTGATCCTTTTTTTAGGATCATACCTGTCAGATTCTTAGGCTTATAGTCCGGCTGGGTTGACAATGGGGCTGTTTCATTCATTATTGTGCCCATCAGGATTTTATATTCCTCAGAAGGGACCAGCAGCTTTTGATTTGTTCTTATATGATCTGAGGATAAATGGTTTATTCTCTGGATAAGGTCTAAAACAATGTGAATCGAACATTTTAAGCCAAGGTTTTTCTTTATTCCCGTAGCGATCTTGCTCAGGTTCTCTCCTGGCTGCACAAAATGCATCCTTGTACCTTTTGGTACTTCGAATTCCCTCTGCTCGATATAAGCTTTAAATCTTGCATAAACACCAGCAAACCTTTGGTTTGGTTTTGTATGTGGCGTATAGACAATTAAAGCATAAGTTGCTCTATTTGAAGCAAGAGCTACGGCACTTTCAGTGTCGATAAAATGCTTAAGCGTTCCTGCATTATCCTGATATTCTTTTAGTCTTGTTGCAATGCCTTCAATCTGCTTGTAGAGCCCTTTCCATTTTTTTACCTTAGCTTTTTTGTCTGGCACACCTACACCTCCTG
Source organism: Nanobdellota archaeon (assembly GCA_018813725.1). Lineage (GTDB taxonomy): Archaea > Nanobdellota > Nanobdellia > Woesearchaeales > JAHJBD01 > JAHJBD01. The sequence continues at coordinate 7,804 of JAHJBD010000104.1, forward strand.
CCCAATCAAGATAATCCTGTTTTGGGTCTGGGGTTGTTACAAGGTTATGTTCTGCTTCAAGCTTTGTCAGGATTATGATGGGATTGATCCTTTCTTGATGCGCCCAGTATAGTATTACGTCAGCCGGCATCTGCTTATCGTATTCTTTGGCAAGCCTCGAATTATAGGATTCAAGAAATTTCTGAATATCATCTCTGCTCATGGTTTTTGGGTTGTTCATCTCAGTATCGCTGAGTAAGGAAATTCTAATAATCGGAAGTTTATCTTTAGGGATTCTTATTCTTGTGCCTGGCATTATCCTTCTTGGGTCTAGCTTATTTTCTTTAATAAGGATATCAGTATTGACATTGAACTGCAATGCAATATCCGAAATGATATCCCCTTCTTTGATGGTATAACTTTGTTCAGACGAACCTGCTGTCGGCGTTTGCTCTCGAAGCGGAATCACTATCGTCTGGCCTATGCTTAATCTGTTAGGGTCAAATTTGGGATTGAGCTGCCTGTTTATCGCAACGATATTCTCGTAAGATACAGTCCTGCCCTCATAAGACTTGCAGATTTTTAATAGGCTGTCGCCTTGTTTTACCTGATACCTGAATAGCCCGGCAAAAGCAGCAGGCATGATTGAAAACAATACAAGGATAACTGCCGCAATCTTCCTCAATGTCGAAGGTCCAGAACATACTACTCTTGTATACTCTGGAATTACTGGTATTAGGACAGGTTCTTTCAGGGCGGAATTTAATATCCTATCAATCCTTTCATAAGCAGGCAATTCTTCCTCGTCTCTTATTCTTGAGAAAGATTTGATGTTAGTCATTGCAAGCGCCCTGATTTCTCTTTTGAGGGTTTTTCTAAGAAATTGCACAGGCTTCTTCAACTCACTTAGAAGCTGATATAAAGCATCTATCTGATCAGTAGGTAAGCCGTTACTTTGGAATAAGACATTAACCCTTTGTTCCTGTGTAATAAGCCCGATTATGCTTGTTCTTGCATGCTCCACTAAAGGTAGCTCTCGGATCTGAACCAGATCATGCAGCTTTTTGATGGTCCCAAAATCAACCCTTAATTCTTGAACAAGGGATTCTTTCTCTTCTTTGATGCCTTTTGCCCTCTGGTCAATTTCCTTTATGCCTTTGTTCAGGGCCCTTAGATATGCGCTTAGCGTGAACATATCTTATCTCAGGCATATTCAATATAAATATGTTTTGGTGGCAAGATTTAAATAATGCAGAGAAAATAGTTAAAATATGAAACAAGTGATACTGGTAAGGGAGGACCTTAAGCTTCCTAAAGGTAAGCTTTCAGTGCAGGTTGCACATGCATCTTCTGAAGCGCTTCTTAGGAGCCATAAGGATGACATCACTAAGTGGCGGAGCGAAGGCATGAAGAAGGTAGCTTTAAAGGTTGCTGATCAAAAAGAACTGATCAAGTATAAGCAAGAGGCAGAAGATCTTGGGCTTGTTGTAGCTTTGATCTGCGATGCAGGAAGGACTGTTGTTGAGCCAGGTACAGTAACTTGTTTGGGTATTGGTCCTGATAAAGAAGAAAAGATCGATAAGGTAACTGGTCACTTAAAGATGCTTTAGGATTCTCTTAAATATCCCCATATATGTAGTCTGTCACTGTCTTCATACCATCTATCACCGATATCTGTTCGGTAATACATATGAGGTATTGAAATGTTCTTTATTCTTGTGTAAACCTGTTTTTGTGTCTGTTTCATGGTTTGGCCACAGCCGCATACAATGATAACTACACCTGCATGGCCTGCAACCACCCATTCGCCGTTAATCATCTTAACATCTTCTATATGCACACCCTCAGTAGGTTTCTTGAAATGGATCACTGAGTCTTTGGATTTCACATCAAAAGTCTCTTGGTCGTGGAAAGGGAATGGGGGCACTACAACTCTAACTCCCATCTGAAAGCCTTGTTTTACCCTTAGCTTTGGCTTTTCTCCTTTTGCAAGGTCATAAAGAAATGTGCCGATTGGGTCTAGCATGCCTTCTTGTTGTATACTTATGGTTGGGTATCCGAAACGTGCTGTCCATTCTAATGGATATATTCCGTTTCCATTTACTATGCAATTGATGTCTATATATCCAACATATTTTTCTTCAGCAAGTTTTGCTTCAAATTTTTTAAGTGTATAATTGAATATCTTATTAGGGCCGCTCCAGAACATTGAAGTGCCCATCTCGCCTGTGGATGGTCCAAGATTACCAGGGAATAATTTCTTGTGCTCAAAATTAACATTGATAGGGTATATGAACTCTTTACCGTTGAAAAACGCACCTACTGCTATTTCAACACCGCTCATCTTCTTCTGAAGCTGGAATGATGGGATTTTCTTTGCCCAGGCGTTCTTATAATCGTTTAATACCTGTATGACATCACGGCCGTCATCTTCATCTCCTATGAAAAGCAAACCTTTGATGTTTTGTGCCTCGCCGCTTGGCTTTAATACATATTTGCATGGATTTTTCTTTACGTATTCTATGGCTTCGTCAAAAGAGGTGAAGTCCATACGCGGAATGGTTGAGACTCCGAATTTCTTTAGCTCTTCCTGGCCAAAAGACCTATCATCTTCCAGCATATCAGTATATGGGGTTCCGCCGATAACATTCTTTCCCTGGTCCCTTAATTTCTTGGCCTTTGTTCCATGGCCAAGCACATC
>JAHJBD010000105.1 GCA_018813725.1 Nanobdellota archaeon
AAAAATAAAATTTTAAAAAAATAAAAAATTAAGCACGATTCTTGATCAGGTCATCTACTACATTTGGATCTGCCAATGTGGTAGTATTACCAACATCGTTTCCGCCTTGTGCGATCACTTTCAAGATTCGCCTCATGATCTTGCCAGACCTGGTCTTTGGAAGAGAGTCTGCAAACTGTATCTTATCTGGTTTTGCAATAGGTCCGATCTCTTTAGCAACGTGCTGCCTTAATTCCTCAATAAGCTGAGGTGTTTTCTCAACCCCTTGGTTTAGTGTCACGAATGCATAGAGCGCCTGCCCTTTAACCTCGTGAGGCATCGGAACAACTGCTGCTTCTGCGACTTTTGCATGAGACACTAATGCTGATTCTACCTCTGCAGTACCGATCCTGTGACCGGACACATTGATTACATCATCGATCCTTCCCATCAGCCAATAGTCGCCGTCCTCGTCTTTCCTTGCACCGTCTCCTGCAAAATACATACCTGGAAATCTTGACCAATAAGTATCGATAAACCTTTGGTGATCACCATATACAGTCCTCATCAAGCTTGGCCAAGGCTTCTTGATGCCAAGATATCCACCTTCATTAACCCCAGCTTCAGTCCCATCCTCTTTCAGTATTATAGGTTCAATCCCAAAAAATGGCCTGCTTGCAGAAGAGGGTTTTAAGGTGATTGCTCCAGGGATAGGTGTTATCAATATCCCGCCAGTCTCTGTCTGCCACCAGGTATCAACAACAGGACAGTTCTTTTTTCCGATATTATCATAATACCACATCCATGCCTCTGGATTTATAGGTTCACCCACAGTACCTAACAACTTAAGTGAGCTAATATCGTGCTTGGTTATAGGATCAGTCCCAAACCTGGCAAGCGCCCTTATTGCTGTTGGCGCAGTATAGAATATATTTACCTTAAACTTCTCAACGATCTGCCAGAACCTATTATTATCGGGATATGTTGGCACACCCTCAAACATCAGGGTTGTCGCACCATTTGATAGAGGGCCATACATGATATAACTGTGCCCAGTTACCCAGCCGATGTCTGCAGTGCACCAATAGATGTCTTTTGGATGGTAATCAAATACATATTTGAATGTTTGGTTCACATATAAAAGATAACCTGCCTGGGTATGAAGCACCCCTTTTGGCTTGCCAGTTGTTCCTGAAGTATACAAGATAAATAATGTATCCTCTGAATCCATCTGTTCTGCTTCGCACTCTTCTGAAGCAGATTTCATCTCATCATCCCAATAAAAATCTCTCCCTTCTTTCATCTGTATCTCATTTTCTGCCCTCTTGGCAACTATGACTGACTCGATACAATCCACAGCTTCAAGCGCTTCATCTGCAATGTTTTTCAAAGGTATCTTTTTTCCAGCTCTAAGCCCGCCGTCAGCAGTAATAAGCATCTTGCACTTGCTGTCTAATATCCTATCCTTAAGCGATTCAGCGCTAAATCCACCAAATACTACAGAATGTATAGCACCAATCCTTGTGCAAGCAAGACATGCGATAGCAAGTTCAGGGATCATCGGCATATATAGGCAGACCCTGTCCCCCTTCTTTACACCTTTGCTTTTCATGACATTTGCAAACTTGCAAACTTCCTTATGGAGTTCGCGATAAGTGAACTTTCTAACATCCTCTTCAGGTTCCCCCTGCCAGATTATTGCTACCTTATCACCATTTTTCTCAAGCTGATTATCAAGACAGTTATAAGATATGTTTATCTTGCCGCCATCAAACCACGAGAACTTGACATTCTCCTTATCCCATTTAAAGACAGTATCCCATCTCTTGAACCAATGAAGCTCTTCTGCTTTTTTTGCCCAGAAGCTTTCAGGATCAGCTATAGATTCAGCGTATAATTTATTATATTCCTCTTCACTTTTCACATAAGCTTTTTCGCTAAATTGTGCAGGTGGTGGAATCTTCCTGGATTCATTACTTATCGATGTAATTGTTTTTTCTTCAGACATATTTAATCCCCCTTAAGTTCTTTATTGCATAAAGGGTGCATGATATGCTATTAAAAGTTTTTGGTTCTTAACAACAAGATAAATTTATATACATTATATCCCAAACCAATAACTATGAAACTGATCTATAACAAGGTATTCTTGGACCATGATACAGGGATGCATCCTGAAAACCGTAAAAGGCTGGAATGTTTCAAAGGATTAGAAGAAACAGATATATTAAATGGTGAAAAGTATCTTGACCTAGTCCACACAAAAGAATACATCCAGCGTATTAAGAGATCACCACCAAGCCACCTTGATGATGATACTGTGATATCAAAAGATAGCTACAAAGCAGCAATATATGCTGTTGGCGCAACAATAATGGCTTCACAAACAGATGATTTTGCGCTTGTTAGGCCCCCAGGCCATCACGCTTATCCAGATCATTCAAGCGGGTTCTGTATCTTCAACAATATTGCCATAGCCGCACAAAAACTGGTCAATGAAGGTAAAAAGGTCATGATCTTTGATTTTGATGCGCACCTAGGTGACGGCACAGTAAAATATTTCTACAAAAATGATAAGGTATTATATTGGTCACTTCATCAGTCTCCTGCATTCCCAGGCGGCGGTGACGCAAACGAGATTGGAGAAGGTAAAGGCAAAGGATATACTATCAATGTGCCCATGCCCCCTGGTTCAGGTGACGACATTTACCTCCAGGCTATAGGAAACCTTATGCCGATAGCAAAACAGTTCAAGCCAGATATAGTAGCAGTCTCTGCCGGCTTTGATGCGCATTATTCAGACCTATTGTTAGACTTAAGGTTAAGCACAGGAGCATATTACAAGATAGGAAAAATACTTAAAGACAATTTTAAGCATATTTTTGCAACATTGGAAGGTGGCTATAATACACTATACTTGCCAAAATGCGTAAACAATTTTTTAGCAGGTATCAATGGCACAGAAATATCCCATAAAGAACGTGCAACAGATTCAACAATCCAGGTTATCCAGGAATATGAGGCCAGGATGTACGAGATCGAGAAGAATATATTAAAATTTTGGAAGGTATAGAAAAATGAACAGACTTGATTCAATATTTAAGGCAAAAACAGTAGCGGTGATTGGCGCTTCAAACAAAAAAGGAAGTGTTGGCCATGCACTGATAAAGAACCTAGTAGGGAGCGGATATGATGGGATAGTATACCCAGTAAATCCTAAAAGAACAAGTATTCTCGGAGTAAAATGCTATCAGTCAATAAAAGACATAACTGAAAAGATTGACCTTGCGATCATTGCCACGCCAGCTGCAACTGTACCTAAAATAGTTGAAGAGTGTGGTAAGGCAGGTGTAGGTGGCCTTGTTATAATCTCAGCAGGGTTTAAAGAAGTCGGTGAAGATGAGTTATGCAGCAATATCCTTGCTACTGCAAAAAGATACGATATGCCTATAATTGGCCCAAACTGCCTAGGGTTCATCAGACCCTCAACTCAACTAAACGCTAGCTTTGCAAAAAAGATGGCACTACCAGGCAAGATAGCATTCATCTCCCAGAGCGGAGCTTTAGGCACTGCAATATTAGACTGGAGCATAGACCAGAACGTAGGCTTCAGCCATTTCGTATCGATAGGTTCGATGCTTGACATAGGATTTCACGACCTGATAGATTATTTTGGACAGGATCCTGAAACCAATAGTATCCTGATATATATGGAATCATTAAGTGATGCCAGAAAATTCTTGAGCGCTGCAAGAGCATTTGCCAGGTCAAAACCCATTATCGTACTTAAGGTTGGTAGAAGCAGTGAAGGAGCAAAGGCAGCGATGAGCCACACAGGCAGTTTAGCAGGCAACGACGCTGTATACAATGCTGCATTTGAGCGTGCAGGCATAATCAGGGTTAACACGATAGGAGAATTATTTGATAGTGCACAGACCTTAGCCATGCAAAAGAGGCCGCTTGGAAACAAACTGGCCATAGTAACAAACGCAGGAGGTCCTGGAGTCATTGCCACTGATTATCTGATATCAAAAGGAGGTAAACTTGCTGAGCTTTCAAAAGAGACAATAGCAGAATTGAATAAGGTCATGCCTGCTGCATGGAGCCATGGGAATCCAGTAGATGTGCTTGGAGATGCAGATCCTGAGAGATATGAGAAAGCTATCCAGATCTGCATGAACGACAAAGGCATTGATGGAATATTGGTAATATTGACACCGCAGGAGATGACTGACTCAAAAGCAGTAGCGAAAAGCCTTGTAGATGTAAACAAGCATGACACAAAAACACTGCTTGCATCATGGATGGGAGAAGAAGATGTCCAAGAAGGAAGAAATATCCTGAAAAATGGCAATGTGCCTGTATACAGGATCCCAGAGAATGCGATAAGATCATTCATGAACATGTATAATTACTCAAAGAACCTAAAACTACTCTACGAAACACCTGCGACAATACCTCACGCATTCACTCCAAAGACAGAAGCAAACCGGGCTTTGATCGACAGGGTTGTTAAAGAAAAAAGGTATGTCATGACAGAGATAGAAGCAAAAGAGTTCCTATCAAATTATGATATTCCTGTGACAAAAAGTGGGGTTGCCAAAAGTCCAAAAGAAGCTATGGACATCTCTTCAAAGATAGGATTTCCAGTAGCGATGAAGATAATGTCACCAGACATATTGCACAAGACAGATGTAGGAGGAGTAAAACTGAATATCATATCTAAAGAAGAGGCAAAAAAAGCTTACTCAGATATCTTGGCTTCTGCAAAGAAGTACAGCCAAAAAGCAGATATCGAAGGCGTTTTTATTGAACAGATGATATCCAAAAAATACGAACTGATAATAGGTTCAAAAAAAGACCCGATATTCGGACCAGCCATTGTTTTTGGCATGGGGGGTGTTGCCGTAGAGATATTCAAAGATACTAATGTCGGGCTCCCACCATTGAATATGAACTTGTCTATGCTTCTCATAGAAGAGACAAAGATATTCAAGCTGTTGAAAGGTTACAGGGGCATGCCAGGAGTTGACATCGAAAGCATCCAATTCTTATTATACAAATTTGCATACCTCCTAAGTGATTTCCCTGAGATACAAGATGTTGATATCAATCCATTTGCTGTTGATGAGCATGGAGGGATTGTCCTTGACGCCAAAGTGATACTAGATAAAAGCGTTATCGGAAAAAAGCTTAAGCCATATTCCCACATGGTAATCTTACCTTACCCAAAAGAATATGTTACTGATTTTACCATGAAAAATGGAAAAAACGCGATCATCAGGCCAATTAAGCCTGAAGATGAACCTATGGAAGCAGAAATGTTCTCAAAATTCAGCGAACAGACAGAAAGGTTTAGGTTTTTCACATTGATCAAAGACGTGACACATGAACTGTTGATGAGGTATACACAGATTGATTATGACAGGGAGATCGCGCTGATCGCAGAAGTTGAAGAGAAAGGGAAAAAAAAGATGGCCGGAGTCGTTAGGCTTATCGCAGACCCATATAACGATACTGGCGAATTTGCCATAGTAGTTGCTGACCCATGGCAAAATCTAGGGATAGGCAACAAGTTCACAGATTATATATTAGATATAGCCAAGCAAAGAGGTATAAAGGGGGTGTACGCAGATTTCCTTAAAGACAATTATCTTATGAAAAATATGTTCAGCAAAAGAGGATTCACCATCACCTTGGACGATAACCTTTACCATGCTGAGCTTAGACTTCAATAATATTTATAAATATAAAAACAAACCTTTTTGAAATAATTATGGGGGTAATATTATGGCTAAGACTAATAGATGGTTCATTGTTTTGGGTGCGCTTATAATACAGCTATGCCTAGGTGCGATTTATTCATGGAGCGTATTTGTTAATCCATTGAAAACATTATATGGGTTTACTACCACACAGACGCAGATCATTTTTTCAGTGGCACTAGCCACATTTGCTATCGTCATGGTCTTTGCAGGAAGATGGCAGGATAAGGCAGGTCCAAGGAAAGTAGCTATCGTCGGCGGATTGCTGCTTGGAGCAGGCTATGTTCTTGCTAGGTTTGCTGGTGGAGATTTCTTAAAGATCGTCTTGAGTATCGGAGTTATAGGTGGTGCAGGTATAGGTTTCGGATATGTCTGCCCAATCGCTGCTTTGATAAAATGGTTCCCTGATAAGAGAGGGTTTATCACAGGTATTGCCGTTGCAGGCTTTGGTGGTGGAGCATGGATATTTGCAAAACTTGCTGAAAAACTTATTGCTTCATTAGGATTGATCGCCACTTTCTTCATACTAGGAATAATTTTTGGTGTTGCAGTTGTTGTTGGCGCATTGATATTAAGAAACCCACCAGAAGGATGGAAACCTAAAGGATGGAAAGAAGCCAAAAAAACGGACAACAAAGCTATTAAAAAAGATTACACCTGGCAAGAGATGATTAAGACACCTCAATTCTGGATGTTATGGTTGATGTACACATTTGGCGCTGCTGCCGGTTTGATGGTGATAGGAAACCTCAAGCCATTCGGCATATTTTCCGGAATGACACCTGTGGTTGCTGGCTCTGCAGTTGGCATCCTTGCACTGTTTAATGCTGCTGGAAGGATCACTTGGGGAACACTATCTGATAAGCTTGGAAGGACAAGATCGATGTTTCTTATGTTCCTTTTACAAGGTTTGATGATGCTATACCTGATGAACATGGGAAAGACCGCTCTCATGCTTGCTATAGCAGCTGCATGGGTAGGATTTAACTTTGGCGGCAATTTTGCGCTTTTCCCGAGCGCAACTGCTGATTTCTTTGGAACAAAAAATCTAGGTGTTAATTACGGGTTTGTTTTCACATCTTATGGTGTTGCAGGAATTGTCGGACCAATATTAGGCGGCAAAGTGTTTGATATTACTGGCAGCTATCTTTTTGCATTTATCCCAGCAGGCATAGCGTGCCTACTTGCAGGATTGATCGCACTAGCAACAAAAAAACCGAAAGAATAAATTTTTTATTTTATTATTTTCTGGATTTTCTTAAACTCTTCAGTACCTGCCTTGCCCAAAAGCTCAAATATCACCATTTCTGTAGAAACTACTTTTGCACCCTCTTGCTTTAGCCGGGATATAGCTATCTTCTTATCTGACTCTTTTCTTGAAGATATCGCATCCTTCACCAGATATACATTAAACCCCTGCTCTAATGCACCGAGCGCAGTCTGAGTGATACATACATGTGCTTCGATACCTGCCAGGATTATATTCTTGAATCTACTGATCTTCTTGACAAATTCTTTGTTCGCATAACAATCAAAAGTGATCTTCTCTATCGGATCGTATTTTTTCAGCTCTTTTTGGATCTTACTAACGCTCTTGCCAAGCCCTTTTGGATATTGTTCAGTAACGATTATGGGTACACCCATTATCTGAAATGCCTGGATTATCTTTATTGTATTCTCTATTATTTTAGGAAGATCATTGATAGCCTGAACAAACTTATCCTGGATATCCACTACAACAAGCACACAATCCCCCCTATCCATCTTTAGAGTTTTCATTTTATCTTATACCTCAATATTGCGCCGATACCGCCTAAGCCGTCCAGCTTTTTCCCGCCATCATGCTCTTTTGAGACTATTGTTATGCTGCCTTTGCTTGAATCCACTGATTTCATTATCTGATCCAGCCTGTCATAAGAACCTTTCTCCCGAAGGTCATTGATAAGTTTGTCTGTCACCAAGAGGCTTTCCACGGCACCAGCTGATGCAGCCTCTTCTGTCTCTTTAATGCCATAAGACACAGCCCCATTCTTAGAGATTTTTGTGAGTAGCCTTTCCACTTCATTTATCTCCTTTGATATCCTTTCTTCATGTAATGCAGTCCTTACTTCATCACGCTTCATCACTTCATTTATCGCAGTCTTATCTGCAGATGAACAAGTAGCATAGATTATCTTTTTCTTCAGCTCTGGGTCATTCAGGTGTTTTGACAGCTCTTCTTTCCAGAATGCAGGGCTTGCCACTATCACCTGATTTATCTCGTACTTTTTCACATACTCTTCTATCCCTTTGATTATCTCTGAATAGAACGAACCTGTTAATTTCTCTTCAACTGCTTTTTTCTGCACTTTCCCTTTGATACTAGACAGGATATCATATCCATATCTCTTTACTAATGCAAAATATGCCTCTTCCCTGTCAAAAACACAGATAAGCACTTTTGATTTCATGCCTTTTGAAGCTTCATCAAGCTTGTCGATCTGGAACTTGAGCCATTTTTCCTTTATTATTGTGATGACTGAATTCTCTTCAACATTTATGGTATGATGCTCTCCCCTTGGAACATCTTCAGGCCCTTCGGTTATTACACCAAAAAGCCTCAGGATGTTATCCTTGAAATCAACCTTTTCAACACTTAATATGATAAATACAGTCTTCTTTACGACAGTTGCCTTCCTATCTTCCTCTCCGCCTATCTTTATCTTCCGGATAGTCTTGCCTTTAACAAGATCCTTAGGGTCGATTATCTGGCTAAGATACCAAAGATCATCCAGGTTCTCGATCTGTACCTTAATTTCTCCATTCTTGTAATCTTTTGATAATACTTTCATAAGGCTTACGATACAATCAACATATATAAAACTAATTGAAAAACAATCACTGAATTTCACCAAAACCTTTATATAGTGATTTGTTAATAAAATAATTCATAGTAGATATACCAATAAAGGTGATATTCAATGAGAAAAAGAGGACAAGGTGTTAATGCTGCAGTTCTTGTAGCGATAATTGCTGGCCTAATAATTGTTTACTTATTATTTCTGCCCCCAGATGAACTAGAACCATACCTAGATGATGGCACAGGAACAGGCGGGACCTCTACCACAGATTCAGGCAATCCAATTGTCTTATTGTCAGAGAATATAGGGAGGCTAGACCCAGCTGACAAGGCTGATGATAGAGATGTTCCTAATGTATATCTTTTTGAGACAACAGAAGCAAAAGAGATCGACAAGTTCAATCCGATATATATAAGGAATGGTGTATTTGATAAAAAAGATAAGAGCATAACCTTCACATTAGACGATCTTGAGAACACCGACAACTTGCTCCTAAGCTTTGCAGCGCCCATAAGAAAAGGAGTACTATCCGTAGAACTAAACAGCAACCTTATCTATGAATATGTTATCACCAACGTAAACCCCTCACCGATTGAAATACCAAAAAAGTATCTCTCAAATAACAACGAACTGACATTCAAGGTTTCTGGCGTAGGCTGGATGTTCTGGAAAACCAATGAGTATCAGCTTGAAGAAGTGAGGATAATAGGGGACATAACCGACAAGAGCAGGCAAGAAGCAAGAAATGTCTTTACCATGACTGACAACGAATACCAAAACCTTGAATCAGCTTCTTTAAGGTTCGTACCTTACTGCGGCACAGCAGCTCAAGTAGGAAAATTGACAATCACTGTCAATAATAGAGAAGTTTTCTCAGCAGTGCCTGTGTGTGATGACCCATACAATCAGCCGGTTCCGATCAGTGTTTTGAGCGGAGGCGCCAACAGGGTTGTATTCAAGACTGAAAAAGGATCATACAGTATTGAACAGATAACCATGAAACTGCAGTCAAAAGATACAGTCTCTTCTGTATATTATTTTGAGGTTAATGAATCTGTATATTCAAAGATTACTGAAGATGAAAAAGATGTTAATTTGATCATCAAGTTTGTTGATGACAATGACAAAAGGACAGACATTAACCTAAATGACCATCTTGTCAGGTACGACGACAATGATAAGGAATATACAAGAGATGTTACTAGCTGGATTGATCCTGACAACAACTTTATCGAGATTACACCTAAGACAAGGCTGGACATTGTAAATCTAAGGATAGAAGTTGAGGAATGATAAATGCCTGATGATGAAACTAAGCAGAAGTTCTTAAGTAAGCTTGACAGCGCTTTGCAAAGAGATTTGACTAAAGACGCCAAAGCTGCTACTCAGACCATAGCCAAAAAAGCCACGCAGTATGCACCTAATCTAGTTAAAGGTGCAGGAGCAATAGCAGGTGTTGCTGGCAGCGGCATAAAAAGCCTTGGACTTGGAGCTCAAGCATTAGGCGGCGCAGCGATCGGCGCAGGGTTTAAGGCTGGAAGCGTTCTTATGGATACAGCGATGGCTGCATTTCCAGCCATGATGCTGCTATTAAGCGCAGTCTTTCTTTATGTAACTGATTGGTATATGACTGGTTTTAACGGGATAAGCCTTGTCACGACCGCACCAACAGTTTGGGGCATAGGTTTCTGGCTTCCAGGATTTAACTGGCAGGCTTTTTTGTTGGACAAAGCAATATTATCGATAATTGTGATAATCTCAATATTTTCAGTAAGATTAAGGGCAGGGATAAACAATGGCCCGATAATACTAAGCTATGCTGCATTAGTATACCTTATATTCTTTATATTTTTGCTTGGCGGATTCAACACAGGGCTTTTCCATATAGTATTTGCTGTAATTTATTATGCGATATTAATAAAGCCAAGATCAGATACAGTAACAAGAGCAAATTGGGTGCTTTTTGCCCTCATATTCTTTGATTTTTTCGGTTATGGCATGGTAAACCAATTTTTAGGAGGTAATTTCATAATTGGCCAAAGGCTCATATTTCCAATCTGGTTTTACACTGTATTATACTATACCTGGGACAGCCAAAAAAATTGGCTAACTTACACTGTTCTTATCGCAGTGATACTCATCAATATCTATGCATTAAGCCTTGCTGCGCAGGTCCAGATGGTGCCTGCTGAAGTAAGGAATATTACGCCAGAAGAAAAACAGGTCGCGATAGATTATTTTGTGACAGCCTGGCAGAGTTTTATATCGCGTATTAAGATGCTGCCAGAACAGATGCAAAAAACATACGAACAAGGCTTAGAGGACGCATCTGGAGGCTACTATGGAGGGCAGGAAGAAGCAGCGACTGAAGAGCCGCTAGGGATCTACCTCGAAAAGATCCAGCCCGCAAGCACGAAATTCTACGAGCAAGAGCCAGTCATAGTATGGGGCAATCTTCGTGCCAAGACATATTCAGACACGCCTCACAAGATAAGTTTAAGCTGCAACACAACTGGCGCAACAACACCAGATAAGATGGGCAATATGAATCCTCCTGGAAGCACAGTTTACACATTAGAAGAAGTAGCATTTGAATGCAGATATGAAAAAGGGACTATAAAACCCGGAACACATACTGTAAATATCATGGCTGAATTCGACTTTCAGACAGAAGCCTATCTAAAAACATATTTCATGGACATTGAACGTATGCGGGCATTAAGACAAAACAATGTTGATGTTCTTGATAATTATGGCATAACTGACAAGACTCCAACTGCACGGTTCACTAGGGGCCCAGTAGCGATAGGCATAGGCACAAATGATCAGCTTCCTATCGGCCTAGGAAAAGATACTCCGGCACAACCACGGCTTGGGATAACATTACAGAACCAATGGAACGGCAAGATCAAGGATATCAATGAATTATATGTCATGGTCCCAATTGGCATGTCGCTTGAACAGATTGAGATTGAGCGCCTAACAGACCAAGGAGAGACAAAAACAGAGACAGCATACTGCAACGGTTGGTTCGAAAAGGTTCCAAGTCCAGAACCTGAATTTAATATGTTTAAGCTGACAAAAGAGGGCATAAGGAAATTTGAACTTCCGATACAGACCTATAAGTCTATAAGATGCTTATTAGAGATAGAATCAGATGATGTAGATATAGTACTAGGAAATACTCCAATATCAACAAAATATTACAAAGTAATCACAAAATATGACTATGAGTTTACCCAGACAGTATCAGTGACAGTTGAAAAGACAGAGACAAAAACCTCTTTGATAGGTTGTGATGTAGTATGCAGCAACGATCTTGGCTGCCTCTGCCCAACTAATTGCGTCAAAACATCAACTGAGAACGGAAAGACTTGCGACGGCTTAAAACCAGGCGAATCATTAGCAGATACAGTCAAATTTGATGAAGCAAAAGTGACTTATATGGGCAGCCAATACACAAAAGACCAGGCAATAGATGTTGGTGCAAACTCCCAGATTGACTTGACCATCAGCGATATTAAGAGCGACGAGATATCAGGGACATACAAGTTCTATCTGGATGAAACAGTTATTTCAGCACCAAATCCAATATGGACAAGGTCAGATGTGGGAGTATGGATCATGAGCCTTTACAGCTTCACTGTACCAAATATGCCCGGTACACATGTGCTTAGGATGGACCTTATAGACAGAAATGGAAATGTAGTATCATCAAAAATAAAGCTAGCTACACTAGACATATGAAAAAAATAATATTTTTAGGGATCGTACTGCTGATGGTATTAGGTTGCGGAGACAAGAAAGCAGGGGTTGACATACCCACGATAACCACCAAAGATCTGTACCAAGGAACAGACGGACTGGCTTTAGAATTTATCCCAAACAGTCCACCAGACCAGGTTTATGAGCGGGGTTATGCACCAGTCGGATTGAACCTGAAGAACAAAGGTACCTTTGATATAGTTGATGGTTACCTTTCGATCTCACTGGAAAAAGATTATATGAATGCGCAAGAGAACTCATACAAATCAATGGCTGACCTTATACAATATATGGGTGACGATCACCTTTTGTTTGATATTAAAGGAAAAAGCATTGAATCAGGAGATGGGGAAAATGATCAGGTCACATTTATCACAAATATAAACGAGCTTGAAGAGATGAGCATTGTCCACAGTACAGCAATCCTTGCAACTGCCTGCTACAAATACCAGACTCAGCTATCAGACCAGATTTGCATCGATACCGATGTTTTTGGCACAAGGACTGTCCAAAAGCCATGCAAGACAGAATCAAAAACATTCTCATCTCAAGGAGCACCAGTGGCGATCACACAAGTCGAGATGTCTATGCTGCCAGATGTTGATAACGATCTTGTAAGGCCGCAGATAATCATCCAGATAAACAATCTTGGCAATGGAGAAGTCATAGAAGACCAAAGAACATCCATATCCAAAGCATGCTCTGCGCAAGCAGTGGAATACAAAAGCTGGAACAAAGTGATAGTGAATGCAGTGATGGGATCTAACAGGATATTTGACTGCGACCTTGCAGAAGGTACTGGAAATTCCGCAGAAGTTGTACTGAAAGAAAAGACAGCCAAAGTCAGGTGCATTTACCAAGAAGGTATACCCTTTGACGAAGGCACGCATTCAGAACCATTGTTCATCCAGCTGGATTATGGCTACACTACGAGTATATCTAAGACAATCAAGATAAACAAGCTCAAAGGATAGAAAATTTTATTAACTTGAAGGAAGAGGATAAAAAATATGAAAAAGGTATCCATATTAGTGTTGCTGATCATTTTGGTAGGTTGTGGCGGAGTTAAGAGTAAAAACGACCCTACTGAATATGAATATAGGACAGGTACTAAAGGGATAGAACTCAGCTTCACGCCCGGATTTCTGACAAAATTATATGAGAATGATAGGGGGATCTCATTCACTATAGAAGCTAAGAACCGCGGCGCTTTCCCACAGCTTGACGAACTTGACGAATTCTGGGGAAATATATGGATAGGTGGTTTTAGCAGGGACATCCTACGTGTAAGGCCAGAATCAATAGTCCTTGAAGAGCAGGAGGTTGAGGGCAGGTCAGCCTATAACACAGAAGGAGGATATTCTATCGAAGAGTTTGAGGTTATATTTTTGATCTGCCATCAGGTTCAATATATTTTAAGCCTACATTCATAGCTACTGTCACTTATTTTTATAAGACTTTAGCTTCACCTGTTGTATGCATAGACCCTAACCCAAGAAGCACCGAAGTAAGAGCTAAGGTATGTTCAATCCAGGATGTAAGCCCTGGATCTCAAGGCGCCCCTATCTCAGTTACTAGTATAGAAGAAGATGTTACAGGAGAAGCCTTCTTGTTCAAGATCCATGTTGAAAATTCAGGCGGCGGATTGGTGATACCTGAGATGATGATAGATGAGAACCCGCATGAAGGCTATGACTATAGGGATTTAGATGAGGTCAAGATAGAAGAGGTAAAACTTGGAAATATTAGGATGAGCTCATGCAGACCAGACAATTATCTTAAGCTTAATAACAATAAAGGCACTATTTTCTGCAGGCTAGACAAATCTGCTATACCTAATGAGGTGTTCACTTCACCGCTAAATATTGAGCTAACATACGGCTATATGTCATCGATAAGCAAGCAGATTGAGATATTCGAAGAAGTAGCATATTAAGCAAAAGATTTAAATAGGGATAATGTTAATATTTATTAAAAAAGCTCATGATTAAAAAAAGGAGGTTTCAAAATGTATAAGAAAATAATGGTAATGCTAGGAGTTCTGATGCTCCTTACTTTAACTGCCTGCGGTCCTGGTGAACAGACCACAGACGTATCGCCGTATATCGGTGGCACAAGGGGCCTTATCTCAACATTTGGCGAGATGGGCGTGTTTAGCGATATAACAGGCCATAACGAGATCTACGAAAGTGAATCATTCCCTATCGAGGTCACTATCGGCAACAAAGGGGAATATGAAGTTGATGTTGGAAAACTGACCATAACATTGAAAGGTATCAACCTTAATGATTTCAGCGGCATTGTTACCAGCGGAATCTTGTCAAATACCCAGCTTATCGAGAAGATATCTGAATTTAATGCTCTGGGTGGCGAGACTCAACTGGATTTTACTCCAGGCGCTGAAGATGCAATATACACACCAGACATGAATGTTGAAGTTTATGATGTTGATGTATTTGGTGAGGTTGTATATGAATACAAGACTTTCTCAGTAGTACCAAAAGTCTGCTTCAAAGAAAATCTGCAGGATGTAAGGATATGCAATGTAGATGAGACAAAACAGGTATTCTCATCAGGTGCGCCAATCCAGATTGTATCTGCTGAAGAAAAAGGCGCTGGCACTGGAAAGATCGCAGTTGAATATGTGATCCAGAATGTTGGTGGCGGCGATGTAGCTTTGACAACAGATGAGTTTGATAGGAGATATGACCAGGTTGGAATTCTAGTTGACAATGAAGCATTTGAATGTAAAGGCCCTGGCGGCAGAACTGGTGTTGCAAGGTTTGACGAATCAGGATCAGCCACAATCATCTGCAAGCTTAAAGAAGCGCTCCCTACAGGAACACTTTACACAGCTCAGCTTGGTTTGACCTTAGAGTATAAGTATAGGGAACTGATCCAAGAGTCAATCAGAATAAGAGGGCAATAAACCCTTTTTTTTCTTAATTTTTTGCTAATCCTATAGCTGCAAGCAGCGCTTCTAGTTGTATAAACTCATCAGAACCTTCACTCATCCTAAACTCAAATTCACCGCATTTCTCGACAAGCTCCATCTTTTTCCTGTTATCTATCGCAAGATCGATTATCTCTTTCTGTATCTGCTTGATAACATCCATGCCTGCGAGGCCGTAATTCAGCATGACATCGATTAGCTTATCCCTTGCTTCCAAAAATTTCTGATCCAAAGCAAGATTCAAAACTTCTGCAATCTCTTTAGGTTTTGCCACAGAAGCAAGCGAGAAGATCAGGTCCTCGGTGATATCCTTAGATATTGCTGCACTGCTCTGGAGGATGTTCTCTACACGCCTGCAATCGCCCTCAGAAACCTCGTACAAAGCCTCTACTGCCTTATCATCTACCCTTAATCCTTCTTTCTCAGCAATAGTGGAGATTATTATAGCCACATCATCCTTTGGCAGCAGCTTGAACCTAAAAAGTGCACATCTTGACTGTATAGGATCGATTATTTTGCTGGAATAATTGCAGCTGAGTATAAACCTGCAAGTTTGCGTATAATTCTCCATAGTCCTCCTTAAAGCCTGCTGAGCCTCTCTAGTCAAGGCATCGCATTCATCTAGGAAGATGATCTTAAAAGGCACATCACCCATAGCCCTGGTCCTTGCAAAGTCCTTAACCTTGCTCCTGATGATGTCAATCCCCCTTTCATCTGAAGCGTTCAGTTCAACAAAATTCTGGTGCCATGATGCACCAAAAAGCTGCTTTGCAATCACTAAAGCCAGAGTAGATTTGCCAACCCCTGCTGGACCTGAGAACATTATATGGGGCATATTCTTCTGTTCGACAAATGCCTTTACACGTTTGACTATCTCATCCTGCCCCTTGACCTCTGCAAATGTAGACGGCCTATACTTTTCAGTCCAAATTGTACTTTCCATTATTGACAAGGAAGAAAATAAAGTTTAAATAATTTTAGATTATGTCTTCTTCAGCTACTACCAAGAAATCTCCAATAGCGATAACTGCTGAAAAGGGTATTAGGATCTTATTCTCTTTATCTTTTTCCAGCTCAAGTTTCTCTGTATATGAAGTAGGATTTGTTAATATGATATGTATAAGCTCTCCAGATCTTGTCTCAAAAACAATATCCCCAACCTCGCCAAACCTCTTGCCTGTCTTTGATACTACTGTCTTGCCTAGGAGCTGCTTTGAAAACTTTTTTTCTTCTTCTGCCATTAAAAATCCCCCGCGTAATTATTATTGAGTGATATATGATTTATGTAGGGGCCCTTATATTTAAAGTTTTTGATTTTTTGTCTTCGAGGAGTTTTTTTAAATATGCATCATCAAAACACTTGTCTTTTAGAGAGCACATGCAGCATTTATTTTCATTGCCAGAAAGCCCGGGTAATTCGTACCTGCTAAGAAGCGATTTTACCTTATCAATGAGTCCAACTACCTCTAACCTCAAAAACTGGTTCATCAGGATTTGCCTTCTCTCTTGGCTGTCGAGATAATTGACAAACGCCTCTTTTACATCTTTCTTGAAGAAATCCTCAATAAGCAAGGCATAAGCTGCTACCTGTATCCTATGCCCAGGCCAGACCCCTTCTTTAGGACATTTGCCGGTCTTAAGCTCTATAGGCACATACTCTTCGCCATAAACCTCAATCTGATCAATGATTCCTTTCAGTCCAAGATTAGGGGAATCAATCTTTTGCTCAGACAATATCTTAGGTGTAAGCTTTTGCCATAGCTCTTCTCCAAAAACATTATGTTTAGAGAAAAAATCAAAGAGCTGCTTTGACCTTGTACCTGCCTCATTTCTTATCAATGGCAAGACCTGCATAAATAGGTCTTCAGGGAGGAGTTCAACACCAATTATCTGCTGCTTATTCTTTATGATAGTTTCCCTTAACATCCGATCATATTCTCTGCGGTATTTAGCATTCAACTCTTCAAACAATATTAGTTTGGTTATGCTTCTGACAAGAGCTTCCTCTCCCTTATTGATAAGGTCATAAGTTTCATGCCTCACTGTGCCTTTTATAAGCGCAGCCTTAGGAAGTTCAAATAATCCAAGCACCCTCTCAAGAAACAGTTTCCTCTGGCAGTATAAGTAGCTTGAAAGAGAAGTTACAGATATCATCAAGTTACTGAATAAAGCTTCATTTAAATAGGTTATGCGCGGATGTCCTGTGTCAAGTGGTTGTTTTCAATATAGAAAAGATTATATGAACCCCTCTACCCAACCATTATCTCCGCTATGATACAGTTTGAGCGATGCACCTTTCTTTTCTACCCTAAAAACAGAACAATTTGGTACAGATAGAGTGGCAACTTGGGTTACATCAGAAAGATAATCCGAACCTAGCAAAAGATTACCTAGAATGCATCTGTTTGCCCCTTGGTGCCCCACCATCAGAATATTAGCATCTTCCAGTTCATCAAGACCCTCAATAACTGGCTTGATTCTTGACATAACATCTGCATAACTTTCCCAAGCAGGTAGGACTTTTCCAGGTTCACCATTATTTTCTGCTATCTCATACGCGCGATCGACACAAAAAGACCAATCAAGCCCAGGCAATTTGCAGCCAAATTTATCAGAGCTACGCGCCTGATAAAGTAATCTAGTTTCTGGGAATTGAGATTCCCATTCCTGCTGAGTCATCCCATCTAAAAAATAGTTTGATAACTCAGTTAATCTTGGATCTGCAAATGCAACAGTATAAGGATGACTAGCTAGCACAATATCTAATGTATGTTTAGCTCTGGTTAAAGGTGAATGAAACGCATAATCTATATGTTCTTGAGCCAATATTTTAGCAGCATATTTTGCTTGCTGGACCCCTTTCTCAGTTAACTGATTTCCGATGCCATCAGAATGCGTTTGATGCCTTAACTTCGAATCTCGGTTCCAGAATGTCTGTCCATGCCTAACAACATAGATTGTTTGGTAAGCCATAAACTAAAGATGTTACTTATAGATATTTAAAGCTGAGTATGACAAAACCTTTATTAATATCTAAACAAATCTTAACCTAAAATGGATATACAAGAAAGATTAAAGATTATCAAAAGAAACACAGAAGAGATAACTACAGAAGAAGAATTGATTGAGCTATTAAAGACAAAAAAAGTCCCTTCTGTATACCTGGGCACTGCTGTAACAGGAAGGCCGCATGTGGCTTATTTCCTATGGGTACTAAAACTCGCAGATTTTCTCAAAGCTGGATTTAAAGTCAAGCTTCTGCTTGCAGACCTTCATGGCGCTTTAGATAACACACCTTGGGAGCTGCTTGAAAAAAGATACGAATACTATAGTCAGGTCATCCCCGCTATGTTCAGCGCTATAGGAGCTGATCTGAAAAATTTTGAGATAGTTCGTGGGTCAACATTCCAAAAGAATGGAAAGTATTTCTACGATGTCCTTTGGATGTCTACGCTTGCATCTGTACACGACTGCAAAAAAGCAGGCTCAGAAGTTGTAAAACAAAATGACAATCCAAAATTAGCTGGCCTCATCTATCCTATAATGCAGGCTTTAGACGAAGAGTACCTTGATGTAGATGTCCAATATGGCGGAGTTGACCAAAGAAAGATCTTGATGTTTGCAAGAGAATACCTTCCAAAGCTGAATTACAGGAGAAGAGTAGAGGTTATGACCCCGATAATCCCTGGACTTATAGGCGAGAAGATGTCAGCATCAAATGAAGACTCAAAGATTGATCTTCTTGATGATGAAAAAACAATCCAAAAAAAGCTCAACAAGGCATACTGCCCTGAAGGTATAGTAGACGCCAACGGAGTTTTAAGCTTCATAAAATATGTCTTGATGACTATCAAAAAAGATAATGGCCAAGAGTTCTTGATAGAGCGCCCTGAAAAATGGGGAGGAAACCTGAGCTACAAAAGATATGAAGAGTTGGAAAAGGATTTCATAGAAAAAAAGGTCCACCCTATGGATGTAAAGCAAGCGCTGGCAAAGGAGATATCAACTCTCCTAGAGCCGATAAGAAAAGTTATGAAAGGCAAAGAAAGATTGATCAAAGAAGCATACCCTTAAGATCTTATCCGATTATCGCTAAAGTATATTCACTGGTAAGATACTTTTCTGCAACTCGTGCGATATCTTTCACAGTAACTTTCCTGATCTCATCAAGATACTTTTCTGCCATCCTTGCATCATTGATACTTGACCAGAACCCTAGCTCATCTGCCCATTCATGAGTATCCTCGTTGTCAAGAAGAAATTTACCCTCGATAAAACCTAATGCCTCATCAAGCTCTTTTTTGCTGACATTTTTAAGTTTTCTAAACTCTTCAAGTATCAGTCGGGTACATAACTTAATCTTATTTTTCGCAGTATTAACATAGACCGCAAAATAGCCATAACTGCTGGCAGGCTCATGGTATGCCCCAACCTCGTATGCAAGCCCTCGTTTATTTCTGATCTCCTCAAATAATCGTCCAGACTGGCCTTTGCCTAATATAGATTTGATCACATCAAAAACATAGCTATCTTTGTTTATACGCAGGGGAGTTTTATACCCAAGGATCATATACGAATTTAGGATATTTTTCTTTTCTTTCACTTCAGTCTTTATCTGCTTTGTCTCTTCATCAATATTTTGTATTACTGAATTAGGCCTCTTGAAACTAAACCTGCTTGCATGTTTTTCAATTCCAGTAACCTCTCCAACAACGCTAAGTATCATATTATCCGGCCTGTAAAATTTGGAGTAATAACCCAAAAGGTCCTTTCTGGTCATAGTGCTTACTGCCTTTACAGATCCATACGTAGGATACCTTGCCGGGTGTTCCTTAAAAAGTGCTTTTTGAAAAAGCACCCATTGATGAAACCGTGGTTCATCCTTGTGCAGGTTTATCTCTTTCAGGATGATCTTCCTTTCTTTATCTATCTTCTTTTGGTCAAACAGCGGATGTTGAATAATATCAGAGATGATATCCATGGCTTTGCTGAAATGTTTCTTTGGAACCTTGACATAAAAACATGTGCGTTCATTAGAGGTATAGGCATTAAGTTCACCGCCAACATTTTCAATCTCACTAGAGATTATCCTTGAATCTGGCCTTTTTTTTGTGCCTTCAAACAGCATATGTTCGATAAAATGAGATATCCCGCTGACATTCACAGTTTCATTTACAGAACCAACCTTCACAGTCACGTGCACAGTAGTGCTCTGTGTTGGCTTCCTATCATACACTACAGTCATCCCGTTTTTTAAGACAAATTTTTGCATATATTTTGTATACCCAGGTCATATTTAAACCTACTGAAAACAAAAAGGTTTTAATATGATGATAGTCAACAAAATTGTATGAATATCTCACAGTTACGGCGCCATATGCAAGAAAAGGAGATTGATTTGACAATATTCCTAAACGCTGGTTTTGAGCCAAATCCAAATATGTTCTATTTTTCAGGCTATTCTGGTGCAGGCCTTTTAGCAATACCAAAAAAACAGCAAGCATTCTTGATGGTACCTGAGATGGAAGCCAGCAAAGCAAAGAGATTAAATTTCAAGATTATTGAAAAGCCAAAAGGAAAAAGATTTTTTCAGATATTAAAGCAGCACTCCAAAGCAAAGACAATCGGCTTAGAGACTGAAAATTTCAGCATACTTGCGCTTAAAGAGTTAAGAAAACAGTTTAAGAGAATAAAGATAAAAGACATCTCAAAAGCCTGTTATGATATCAGAAAGGTAAAATGCGCTGATGAGGTCAAGATAATAAAGCAAGGCTGCAAGATAACTGATGAGATCATGCTTGACTGTTTTAAGAATTTTAAAAAGTTTAAGACAGAGTCTGAAGTCAAAGCTTATTTGGAGTATAATGCAAAGAAAAAAGGATGTGACCTTGCTTTCCCGACAATCGTCGCTTCTGGCAAAAATTCAGCTCTTGCCCATCATCAGACAGAAGATAAGAGACTAACCAAAGGATTTTGCATAATTGACTTTGGCGTGAAGTATAAAGGCTACTGTACAGATATCACAAGAACAATATATCTAGGTAAGCCAAAAAAGCAAGAGATTGAGCTTTACAATATCCTGCTGGGCTGTCAAAATAGTACAATAAAACAAGTTAAGATAGGCGCAAGATGTGCTGACCTATTTATCCATGCTCAAAAGCAGTTAGGCAAGTATGCAAAATACTTTAACCACGGTCTAGGACATGGGATTGGCGCTCAAATACACGAATCGCCAAATTTATATACCGAATCAAAAGACGTTTTGGTAAAAGATATGACTTTCACGATTGAGCCAGGCATATACCTGAAAGATTCCGGTATCAGGATCGAAGATGACATCTTAGTCACAGACAAAGGCTATGAGATATTGACAAAAACAGAAAAAGGGTTGATAACAATATGAAATACAAAGACAAAACATTTTACAGTGAAGTAGAATACTATAAAAAAGAGTTCCAAGGAAAAGTTAAGGATAATGTTGTCTTTGTCCGTATGAACCTAAGGAATAAAAGAGCATTCTACAGCATAGCACCGATGTCGATGGCAATACACGAACTGGATGGCGACATGCATGTCATTGTTGAGCCTGATGGAAGTGAAAGTTACAGCATCTTAAACCAGATTTGGCAGGTAGACAGAGACTATGAAAAACGGCTTAAGACAAAAAAAGTTGAAGCATTAAGAGCATTCATAGCATCAGTAAACAAGCGTACAAAGACAAAGGTATTCAAAGAGATTTTCAAAAAACCTGAGATAGTGCTTCATGCTGAAGAAGAAGGATTTAGAGGTACCTTAGACCTACATTATAAGAATGGATGGCATACAAGATATAGGTCCAAGGAACTTTTTGAGACTGCCACAAGGATCTTAACCCAAGGCTATGACCTGAAAAAGACAGATAAGCTAGGAATTGGATTTGTATTGATCCCAAAAAAAGAAAGGATTGACCTTCCTTTGGAAGATTACCTAGATTCATTATCAATAACAATGGCTATGGCAGAAGCTGCAAGAAAACTTGGAGCTGAGGTAAGTTTAGGCGCAAGTTCTAATAGGTGGTCATTGTTGGCAAGGCCAGTAAGGACAACTGACCTTCTAGCAACACTAAAAGGCTGCGAACTTGATAAAGAAGTTGATGAAGAAGTGTTCAAGAAGTATAAGGAGCTTTCAAAGATATTAAAGCTTGACAGGATGAGATTCCAGACAGCAGCTTTTGGCATACATGCAAAAGGGTATTTTGGCAAACACTTTTTTGGTGACACCATAGGGTATCCAACTTTGGATAAAAAGACTAGGTGGAGCTCAGCAGGACAGATGATGCTCAAAGACCCATACTCGCCTCAGACCAAGCTTGAGAGCAGAGACCCTATGATGCGTTACGGCATAACTGAAACCTTGCCTATAGACATTTTCATTGATACCTGCAACATAGATTACTTTAAACTAAAAAAGAGATCAGACAAGATTAGGGATGTTCTTAAGGATTGTGAGAAGATTAGGGTAATTGGAAAACAAGTAGATGGCCATAAGACAGACTTTACAGTAAATCTAGTAAACCCCGAAGGAAAGATAAAAGAGTTCATCTCATCTGACTGCGATGTTAGGACAAAGATAGACCAAGAATTCCTGAGAAAGACTGGGATAAAGGCCGGTGCATTTGCCAACTTTCCAAGCGGTGAAGCTTTCATAACGCCTTCAGGGATGTCTGGGGTCATGGTTGGCGACGTTGTGATAAACGTAGACGCAAGCTATAGGATACCAAAGAACCAGCCTATTGTTGTAGCATTTGATGAGAAAGGATACAAGGTGGTAAAAGCGCCTAAAAGGATTTTCGACATCATGAAAAGAGAATTAAAAGAAGCAAGGCAAAAGATTAGGGATTACGAGAAAAGCGAGAGCCTTCCAAAAGAGATCATAAATATGTACAAGAAGAACTTCAACCTTATTGGTGAGTTTGCGATAAACACAAACCCAAAAGCAAAACTATGCGACTATTTGATTGTCAATGAGAAGATCGCAAGGATGATACATGTTGCATTAGGCTCTGGATTTGAATCTCATAGGAAAACCCTATACCATTGGGATATTGTGATTGACAGTCCTGCGCAAAAACTAGACATATATGGTATAGACAAGCAAAAAAAAGTCCACTGGGTGATAAAGAAGGGTGAATTTGTAGTATGAGTTTTGCAAAGAATGTCCTTATCAATTGCATGGGCCTGAAGAAAGATGAGGACCTAGTGATAGTATATGATAAGAACAAAAGGTTATTAGCCCAATCTTTTCTAGACCCAGCAAAACTGATCTCCAATAACATCCATTTTATTGAGACACCTGTCCAGAAAAATAATGGTGATGAGCCGCCAAAAGAAGTTGCAGATACGCTTCTCAAGGCAGATGTTGCTTTGATCATCACGACAAAATCATTCTCGCATACTGAGGCTAGAAGAGCTGCATCAAAAAAAGGTGTAAGGATAGCAACGATGCCAGGTCTTACAGCAAGTATGGCATTAAGAACATTATCTGCTGACTACACAAAGATAAAAGACAGATGCGACAAAGTTGCAAAACTTCTAAAAGCAAAAAAACTTGAATTGATTACAAAAAAAGGAACTTTGCTCACAGTCTACATCAACAGACTGTTTAAAGATACAGGGATATATACGGAAAAAGGCGCATTTGGAAACCTTCCTGCAGGTGAAGTAGGATTTGCACCGGTTGAAGGTAAAACAGAGGGAGTCGTGGTTATAGATAAATCACTAGCTGGCATAGGAAGATTAAAAGACCCGATTAAGCTGATAATCAAAGATGGATTTGTCATAGATATCCAAGGCAAAAAAGAAGCTGAAAAACTTAAAAAGCTGCTGAAGAGTTTTAACAACAAAAAAGTGTATAATATAGCTGAATTTGCTATCGGTTTAAATCCAAAGGCAAAGATATCAGGGATCACACTTGAAGATGAAAAAGTAGAGGGTACAGCCCATATAGCTTTAGGTGACAACACTAGTTATGTTGGCGGAAATACAAAAGCGCCCACACATTTGGATGGTGTAATCTCAAAACCCAAGATAATAATAAACAAGAAAAACATATTTACTGATTAAACAAATATTTTTATACTCTATGGTATTACCAGATACGATGCAATCAAAAAATAAAGACATTCTTGACAGCGTGATCTACTCATATACCGCCGATAACAACAGGCTTGAGGAAGAAAACAAGCTCTTGCAAGAGACTGTAAATCACCTTCAGCAGGAGATCCAGAAATTTAAGACCCCTCCGCTCATGGTATGTGATGTAAGGTCTATTAGTGGTGATACGGCGATCATAAAGATACCCAACGGCAACCAGTTCTCAGTATTTATCTCAGACCAATGTGAAAATCTAAGGGCAGGAGATGTTGTTTTGGCAGAGCAGAAAAACCTGACAGTTATGCAGAAGATTGACCTTACAAAGCAGTTTGATGTAGAAAATTTTGTTATTATTGAAAAACCAACAGTCACATGGGAATCAATAGGCGGCTTAAAACAGCAGATCAATGAGATCAAAGAGGTTATCGAACTACCTTTGAAAAAGCCAAAGCTGTTTGAAGAGATAGGAATAAAGCCACCAAAAGGAATTTTGCTTTATGGCCCACCTGGAACAGGAAAGACTTTGATGGCAAAAGCAGTTGCTGCATCCACAAAATCAACATTTATTGAAGTTGTAGGTTCAGAGCTTGTCCAAAAATTTATCGGAGAAGGTGCCAAGCTTGTAAAAGAGATATTTGAGCTTGCAAGGCAGAAGGGCCCTTCAGTAGTTTTCATAGATGAGATTGATGCGCTGGCAGCAAAAAGGATGGAAGTTGGAACCTCTGGTGAGAGAGAAGTTAACCGTACATTCATGCAGCTATTAGCTGAGATTGACGGTTTCAAGCCGCTAGACAACGTGAAGATAATAGGCGCCACAAACAGGAAGGATGTTTTGGATCCAGCGATATTGAGGCCTGGGAGGTTAGATAGGTTAATCTATGTGCCTGTGCCTGAAAAAGCATCAAGGATTGAGATTTTCAAGATTCATTCAAGGACAATGCCTCTGGACCAAGATGTGAATATTGAATCATTGGTAGAAAAGATGGAGGGATTCTCAGGTGCTGAGATTAATGCAGTCTGCACAGAAGCAGGTTATTTTGCTATCCGTGAGAATAGGAATGTAGTCACAAAACAGGATTTCTTAAAAGCAATTGACAAGGTTTCACAGGAAGAGAAGCTTGAAGGCCAAGATTACATGAATATGTTTGGATAAAACTGTGCAGTGCTCAACCAGTTACTTCCGTTCTTCATCGCCGAGGCTCAGCTGGTGTTCACTTGTATCATCACACTGTTGCACTTTTAAGGGAATGCCCCTTTAAAATCAAGTCTTCTAACATTATTTGTTTTTCCGAAGCATACAAAAATGACATCAAGTTATAAAACTTATGCATATTTTGTTGCCCTTTGAAATAAAACCTCCCATAAAAACTTCTACCTTCCTGCTTTCTCAGCTGGATATTGGTAGTAGTTATACCAAATTCCAAGAGCATACTTTTGATCTGATTTAAGAGATGTAATAGGTTTTCCACATATCTAGCTTCTTTTGAGAGAACAAACTGTACCCTCCAGCGGTTACCTGAAGGCTTTGAGCCTTCGTTCCCATATATTATCGACAAAAACGAAAGCTTAACCTCTCTTGCACCATAGAAAATCCAATCAGGTATCAAAAACTCCTGATGTACTTTGTCCCCCTTAGGTATGCCTAATTCGTAAAATAAATTTCCTAAATCTACTGAATTGACAACACAATCATAGCACCCTTGCTTGCTGATTATGGAGAGATTATGCATAGGGAATATTTCCATAAAATATTTTTTAAATCTTTTGGCATCATCAATATGCCTTATTGTAAAAGTCAAACGCCTTAAATTCTTCTTTAGGTTGCCATCGCACATTAGAAAGCCAGCAATTACAGCTAAATCCTTTGATGTCAAACCGGGATATCTCTCAGGAATCTTAGGATATAACAATTTATTGCCCTTTGATATGCCTGAATAGGGATTTTTAATCAATCTTAATAATTTCGACCTATTTTGAAAGGGGGGCGGAACTAAAAAATCATCATATATCCTTGCAAGATCTGATTTCGCTGACAAAGAATATACATATCCCTCTGTAACTTGTGTAGGGGTCCTAAGTATTTTTCCATTCTTCCACAAATAATTTAGCCATTTTGAGGTGTTTGATTTATCAATTATATCAAGAAATTGCCTGTTATATTCATAGCAAATCTTTTTGCTGGTAAATAGTGAGGTGGGTTGACTTCGGAATATACCCAAAATTCTATCTTGCTTAGCCATATAAACACAGAATAAATAAGGGTTTATAAGCCCTACGCAGGTACCTGTCCTGTGGCAAGTGGTAACAAAGAGAGGACCCTACTTACATTGTAAGTAGAAGCAAGCAGATTAGCAGGTACTTACATTGTAAGTATACCCAGACGAGGAATAAGTAAGGGATTACTTACAATGTAAGTATAATCAATCTAACTTAACATCCACACATACCCTAAAAACCTTTGGAGAAAACTGGCCGCACTTCACCACATCTAAGATTTGAAACTTTCTTTTCTTACATGCTTTCTTTATCTTATCCTTAGCAAGATCAAATTCAGTCTCGTTCAAGAAATCATAGAAATGTAATATCCCTCCTTTCTTGACTTTTGTCAGTGCAAGCTCAAGAAAATCCTCGCCACCCATGGGAAGAGGCATGAGCACCCTATCAAACTTTTTCTTGATAGTAGGCAACACCTCCCGTACATCGCCAAGATACAATTTAACTTTATCATCAACCTTATTCAGCCTAACATTCTCAACAGCATACTCATGGGCAATTGGATTTATCTCAACTCCATAGACTTCTTTTGCCTGAGAATTCCTTGCTATCTCAACAACAAAAGGTCCGCAGCCAGAAAACATCACCAAAACACTTTCGCCTGATTTTACAAGCTCAAATATCCGTTTTCGCTCTGTGGAAGACCTTGAAGAAAAATATACTTTCTCAGCATCAAGCCTTAGACGAACATTGTTCTCCTTATGTTCTGTCTCTTTTCTCCTCTCGCCTGCAAGTACCTTAAGCTTTGGAACCCTGAATGTACCTGAATATTTCTTTGTTTTCTTCAGTACAACCTTTGCATTCTTATGCATTTCCAGCAAGGCCTGGCCGATGACCTTTTCTTTTTTCAGAAGCTCTTCTGGGAAACTAGAAAATATGATCAGGTCACCTACCATATCATAAGAAGTGGGCAATAATGCTATCTGTTTTTTTGTCAGCTTCTTCTCAAGCAATTCTTTAAGGTTCATAACAAGAATAAAAAAGAAAGAGTATATAAAAGTTTATGCGTGCCCTATAACTTCCGGTTCTGAATCAAGTTTAGGAAAAGCCACCCCAACAAGATGGTCAATAGATCTTCCTTCAACCTTATCAGCCAGTCCCTGGTTGTTGAATACCTCTTTGTTAAGGTATGCAACATGATCTGCCACAGTCCCCCTAACAAGACCCATCAACTCAATAAATGGATCATCATGGGTTTCATGATAATCCTCCCTTAATGCTGCTGGAGTTGCATCCATTATAGGCTTAAGCCAGGACCTTGGATCAGTTATCTTTCCTGGTTCAACCGCCTTTCCTGATTTTGTATCTATAGCCGGTATCCTACCGTCAAAAATCCCAGAGATCATGCCTACAAGTGGAGAATGGTGGACTGCATCAGGATTTTCAGCTAACCATTGTCTAGCCTCTGCAGTCATGGCAAGCCTTAAGTCAGTGTCAATATTAAACTTCCTGACACCAAGATACCTTCCTTGTTTTAGTATTGGTTCTGGAACCCCGCTTGTCCCAGTCAATGTACCACCGTATTGATTTATCCTATCTACAAAAGCTTGCGGAACTGTTGATGAGCCATGGCCTACCAAGAAATGATACATGTTCATGCCATCATTGCGAAGTCTCTGGTAGCAATCACCAACTATCGCAAGATTTACTAGGTCTGTTTTCCCTTTATTAGGACCATGAGATGTCCCATAAGCTATAGCTAACGCATCAGCGCCAGTCATCCTAAAGAATGCCGGAACTATCACTGGATCAGCATAAGTGCTTTTCTCATGCACAACATCTTCTTCGACACCTGCAAGCTGGCCTAATTCTCCTTCTGTGCTAACACCTTTCTTATGTGCAGCAGCAGTCACCCTCTGTGTCACATATAGGTTGTCTATTGTTGTGAAATTATTTCCAGAACCATCTATCATCACTGAACTAAACCCGTCATCAATGCATTGCATTGCAGATTTTTCATCGCCGTGATCTAGATGAAGTGCTACCGGCCCTTCATACTTTAGGTCAGCCATAGCCTTCAAAAGCATATACTGGATCTTATCAGCCCCACCTTGAAAACTGTTAGCCCCTTTGCTTGCCTGGACAATACCTGGTGAATTCGTCCTCATAAGCCCCTCAAGTATGCCTGCTGCCTGTGCATAAAAATTGACATTATATGCTCCGATTGCAGCATGCCTGCCGTCCAAAGAACTTCTCTCTGCTGCCTGTAACAAAGGCACCATAGTATATAGTCTTGGTTCTGCCATAATTATTGCCCCCTTAAAGTTTTTAAAATTTATATAAGAATCTGATTTAAAAAAATTTGTATTCTCAAGTAGATTTTACCGATAAAATCACGAAAACTCAAAAAGAGACTTCTGCTTCCTTTCACTGGACGATTTACCAAGTTGTTTAAGGCTAGACTCGATCCTTTCTTCAGAAAAATCCCTGCTTATCAAAAACTCTTTTAGTTTCTCGATGTTAATCTCTTTCCATTCCAACCTATACTCATCAGTTACAGGCATTTTTTTGATAAGATAATACACCTCTGTCCAAGGGACATCAAACTCCCATTTCACCTGGCTAAAAAGAGTATCAAAATCAGCGCCATATTGTCTAACTAGCTTTAAAGCATTCTGTGGCCCTATCCCCTTTACTCCGCCGATATTATAATCAGTTCCGATTAGCATCGCAAGCACGATAAGCTGGTTTTGATCTATGCCCAGACTATTTAGTGTATCAGATAACACCACCATCTCAGGCTTATAGGTTTCATAGCCAAGCCCTTTTTTCTTTTTTCCTGCGATTGAAAGGTTGCGGACAAGGTGAGTTGCACCATGAAGCAGACTGTCATAATCCTGGCTCACAGCAGCATAAGCGTCGCCCTTCTTGACAATATAAGCTGCCTGTGCTTCGCCTTCTGAAGGGGCCTGGATTATCGGAAGACCAAGATACCCAAGCAATTCTTTAGCCTCTGATATAAGTTCAGCAGTCAGGCGCACTGTCCTGCCGCCGTATTTCTTCATTGAATCGATATCCTCTTCTTCAACAGCTTTATCATATTTCAGTTGAGCTTCATTTTTCAGCTCACGCCGTCTTTCACTTTCTTTTTTCTTAAGTTCTGGTGGTTTGCCGTCAAAAACAAATGCCAGCTTGATCCCATAGCTCATTAGTTTGGTTATCCTGGAGAATAGCCCAACAAGATGAGAGGTTATCCTTCCTTTGGAATCCATCAACGCTGTGCCATCCCTGCCGCGTATGGTTGTCAAGAACTGATAAAGAAGATTAAAAGAATCTACAACAATGATCTTATCCTTAAGTTCATCAAACTGTATCTCCTTTGCGTCAATTATCCCTTTGAAAGCTATACCCATTTTATATCTTTTTTACATGCATGCCAGAAAACTCTTTATCAAGCATCTCTGCTGCCCTCTTTGTAAGGTCGCCTTTAGAGAGAAAAAGGCAAGGTAATTTTTTTGATTGTGCCTGGATAAACGCAGAACTTAGGTCGCCATCATTCAGTTTTAGTTTGGATTTTGCTTTGCAGTAATAGGTTAAGCTGCCCACTGAGCTAGGGATCCTTATCTTGAAATCTATCTCTGTTTTTCTGATCAGCTCTTTTTCAAGCACTTCAATCTTATTAGCCTGGAAATAATCCTCAACCTCTTTAAGAAAATCCAAGTCTACCGGTTTAGGCTTATTTTCTTTTTTAGTCTCGATTGGTTTTTGTAAAGTTTCAGGTTTTGCAGGAATTTTTTTAGGCAGCTCTTCTAGCTTATTTTGTATTTGCTCTTTTTTGTCCTCTTTTACAGGATTTATCTCCTCTCGCACTTTCTCTGGTTTTAACTCATCCAAAGGTTCTTCGATCTTCTCGAGAGGCTTCTCTGCACCTTCCAATTTATTCTGCACTTCTTCTGTCTTTTCAGCCACAGGATCAACTATCTGCTTGATCATCTTCTCTGCTTCCTGATTTGAGAGAAGATACCATTTCCAGAATATCTCTGTCTTCCCATCATAACTGACATTAAGGGGCATTGCAAAATCCCTAAGATTTCGCATCGCTACCCTATACAGAGGTTCAATTTCACTGTCCTTGACAATTTTTCTGTCTTTAAGTATGTTATATGCCTGAAGATCCTTTTCATTAAGTTTTGAAGAAAAATCTTGAAGCCTGGATTCCTGTCCAGGAAGATAATATAATGGTGACTGCCCAAGCCTTATCTTTGAAACAATGACCTTGCCTTTTGAAGACAGCTCAGAGAGATACGCAGAAGTCATAAGAGAATCTTTGGATATATGTTTTGCAACAAGAGTAGGTACTGTAGGTCCCTTTATCCTGATAAAATCTAAGATCTGCTGATGAGTATCCATGATTTTAAGTAAGCTTGAGAAGTTTATATACTTTATGGCCTTACCCAGCGTATCTCATAGTAGGTTACTGTGTTCTCCTCGTCAACTATCCCTATAAGGAGTTTTTTCTTAGTAGAGTGCGCAACCCTGTTTTTTGCTGCAAAATCATACCAGGTAAGGGACGAAGTCTCATGCACTGGATAGACTATCCACTTTGCGTGATCCTCTCCGGGTTTTACCCCGCGGTCATAAACCCTAAAATCTGCACCAAACTTAAGCGCAGTCTTGATTATGTACCCTCTGTTTCTAATATCCTTAAATACGCAGAATCTTACCCAAAAATTCTTTTCTTCTTTTTTAGCTTTTGTTACAAAACTGTCAAAATTGATCTCCTGATTTTTTTTATTGACAACAACGATCCTTTCTTTTTCTAGGAGATATAATCCTTCTATCAGTGTCAGTTGGACTTTTCCATTCTCAAGTATAACGCCAAACCTGCTCTGATTAAATAGGTCTCTTGCTGCATCAGAATTTTCAGTGATAACATTTCCTTCTGATAGCATTGTCACTATCTTTGTACTGACTTCTTCTATTTTCTTCTTTTTTGCCATTA
>JAHJBD010000014.1 GCA_018813725.1 Nanobdellota archaeon
AATAATACCATAATATTAAGGTAGTACTACCATGATAAGCAAAGATAAGGACATTATCAGATTCTTGATAGAAAATAGAAATAAGGAACTAAATATCCTAAATATATCAAAGGCCCTTAAGATAGACTATAAGAATGTCCATTCAATCATCAAAAGGCTTGAGAAAGCATCATTAGTGACTATCGAAAAATTCGGGCAATCAAGCAGAGTGATCCTTAATACAGATATTCATCCTCTTTTGATCGAAGCAGAATTACAGCGCAGAAAAGAAGCCCTAAAGGATAAGAATCTCTCAGTGGCAATCAGCACTTTGAAGCGAACTTTAAAGCAAAAATTATACGTTCTGCTTTTATTCGGATCATATGCAAAGAAAACTAATACCAAGGGGTCTGACATTGACTTGATGTTTATTTGCCCTGATGGACTGATAGAAACCTTTGAACATGAGATAGCAAAAGCCACACGCTCAATCCCATTACCCCTCCATGTATTAGTCTTTTCAGAGAACCAATTTATCGATATGATACATGCAAAGGAATCAAATGTAGCAAAAGAAGCACAAAAAGACAATATTATACTATATGGTATCGAGAATTATTACGAGATGGTTTAGATTTTAGATGCAAAATACAAGGAAGCAAAGCAGAATTTCGATAGGTACTTACAAGATGGGCTTATCAAGAAGCAAAGTAATGAAACTGCTAGACAGATGTATCTGAAAAATGCAGAACTCTCTTTGCATCTTGCCGAAGATTGCATGGTAAACCAATTAAGGCCATATATTTGGGTAGTTGTTATATCCTATTATTCCATGTTTTATATTGCCAATGCTGTGCTGCTTGAACTAGGATATAAGATAGGGGATAAGATTGTCCATAAGGTTACAAGCGATGCCTTGATTGTTTTGATTATGGATAAGATCAGAAAAGGGTTATTGGAAGAATATGAAGATGCTAAAGAAGACGCCTTAGATATCGCTTCGGTCAAGTCTGAAGAGATTATTTCTTTTTATTCGATGGAGATGCAAAAGCGGTCTAAGTTCCAATATGATATGACTGAAAGCATACAGGAAGCCAAAGCAAGGACTTCATTAAGAAGGGCAAGGGGATTTATGCTCGAGATGAAAAAGCTTCTTCCTGAGTTCACTAGTTAAGATCATATTATGTTTTCTGAAAGTTAAGAGTACAACTAGGTTTTGCAAAATTTTATAAACTATCCAGCCAATCCAATGGTTTATGTCAATCTCAATACAGCAGAAGCATAAGTTAAGGAAGATAGTAAAAGAGCTTGAAAAACATAGAGGCAGGCATACAGAACTTGTCACTGTTTACGTTCCAGAAGGCTATGACCTAAACAAGGTCATAAACCAACTGTCACAAGAGCAAGGCACAGCCACAAACATCAAATCAACCTCTACAAGAAAGAACGTTACTGATGCTTTAGAAAGGATGATCCAGCACTTAAGGCTGTTCAAACAGACCCCGCCAAACGGCCTAGCAGTATTCTCAGGCAATGTTGCAGAAAGAGAAGGCCAGTCAGACGTCCAGGTCTGGAGCATCGAGCCTCCAGTTCCACTAAGAGTCAGGATATATCGATGCGACAAAGAGTTTGTGCTTGACGCATTAAGGGACATGATGGAAGTGAAAGAAGCATACGGCCTAATTGTACTTGACAGGAGAGACGCAAACATAGCCATCCTTAAAGGAAAGACAATAATCCCTCTTCTTAAGACACATTCAGAGGTTCCAGGAAAGTTCAAAGCAGGCGGCCAATCTAGCGTAAGGTTCGCGAGAAACAGAGAACTTGCTGCAAAAGAGCATTTCAAGAAAGTGGCTGAATATGTAAAAGAGCAGTTCCTCAAGATGGAAGGGCTGAAAGGCATCATTGTCGGCGGCCCAGGTCCTACCAAATATGATTTTGTTGAAGGCGGCTTCCTCACATCAGATGTGAGAAAAAAGATACTAGCTATAAAAGACCTTTCTTACACAGAAGAGTTCGGGCTCCAGGAGCTTGTTGACAAATAACAAGATGTGCTTGCTGAAGAAGAGATCGCAGATGAAAAAAAGATAATGCTAAGATTCTTCGAGCTTCTTTCAACAAAGCCAGGCATGGTCGCATATGGTGAACAAGAGACAATAACCAAGCTCAAGATAGGTGCAGTTGACGTTTTGCTTTTGTCAGAAGACCTTGACGACCAGAAGATTGAGGACTATGAGAAAGAAGCAGAAGCGCTTGGTTCAAAGGTCCAGATCATCTCAGTGGAGACAAGGGAAGGTGTCCAGCTAAGGGATATTGGAAAGATCGCTGCCATCTTAAGATACGAAGCTTAATTTTTTAAACATTGTCTATAAATAGTTTTATTAATGATTAATCTTTACTTCTTTGAATGATCCAAGATGCAGTAAATGACCTGTATGATAATTTTCCGTACCAGATAGAAATATACTATTCAGGTAAGTTTAAGCCATACAATGCAAATGTCCAGCTAAGGAACAATTGTTTAACTTTCAATCTAAGCAAAACCTGGAAAAACATCTCAAGAGAGATCCAGATAGGCCTGGTACAAGAGCTGCTCCTAAAGATCATGAAAAAAAGGTTAAGGCCAAAACAGACAAACACCACAAACATCCAGCTCTACAACTATTTCATGCAGAAAGTTCACATAGCTGTCCCCAAGACAATGACTGATCCTTTGCTTAACGCTTCTTTTGACCGTGTAAACCAAGAATACTTTGATGGGTTATTAGAGACTCCAAACCTAAAGTGGGGAAACGGCGTAAACAAGCTTGGCTCATACGCATTCGGATCTGACACCATCTCAATCAGCACAATCCTTAAAAACCACCAAGAATTATTAGACTATGTGATGTATCACGAGATGCTTCACAAAAAAGAGAAGTTCTACACAAAGAACGGCAGAAGCTACCATCATACTAGAAAGTTCAGGAACAAGGAAAAAGAGTTCACCAATGCAGAAGATTTGGACAAAGAACTGTCTAAATTGGTAAGAAAGACCAGATTTAACAGATTTTTCTTCCGATAACTTTAAATAACCTTAAAAATTCCTTATAAGCATTATCTTATGGGGGGAAAACAAATGGGACAAAAAAGAACCTTATTTCCACTAGCAGTCATGGAAAAAGTTTTCAAGAAGATAAAAAATGATATCAGGGTTTCAGAGACAGCAAAAGTTGAGCTGGAAAAAGTGATTAATGAATATGCTACTAGGATCGGAGAAACAAGCATCAAAGCAGCAGAACATGCAGGAAGAAAGACAGTAAAAGCAGAGGATATCGAGCTTTCTGTAAAGAACCTAACAAAAAGCTTTTAAATAGGCGTAGATTTCAAAATTTAAAATGGGAGAAACAAAACCAGTATCAATAGGAACATTACAAAAGGGCTCTTTTGTTGTAGTAGATGGAGCAGCATGCAAAGTTACAGACACACAGACATCAAGGCCAGGTAAACACGGCCACGCTAAAGTAAGGATGGAAGCAGTAGGCTTGATAGATAACAAGAAAAGGATCATTGTCGCACCAGGCCACGACAACATTTACGTTCCGATCATAGGCAAAAAAGTTGCACAGGTATTATCAGTCGCAAACAATGTAGCAAATGTTATGGATGCAGAAACATTCGAGACATTTGACCTGCCTGTCCCAGAAGAGCTTCAGGGCCAGGTTGTTGAAGGATGCAATGTTGTCTACTGGCTGATACTTGACGACAAAGTTATGAAGCAGGTGAAGACCGAATAAGGTGACTAAATATGGCAAAATTCCCAGAAGCAGATGCAAGGATATTCAGAAACAAGTTTGTATGCAAAAGCTGTAAATCAAAGACTAAGACATCAAACCTGAAAGTTCTTGCAGGTAAAGTAACTTGCGCAAATTGCGGCAGCCATGCGTTCAGGCCTGTTAGGAAGAAATAGATTTCTTTTTTATTATTAATATAACAAAAACTATCAATATTAGAGCTGGTACTATTATGTAAAGGACATTTAGACCTTTTTCTTTTTCAAATGTTAAGTTTTCAGTCAAAGAATAATCCTTTTCTTCTCCCTTCTCTTCAGATTCTTCAACAAAATCAGGTTCAATAGAATAATCTATTGTCCCATCACCATCATAGTCCATCAAGAATTTGCCATCTAAAAGCTCTGCAACACTTTTATCAGATATGTTGACATCTGTAAAGTATAATGCCATTGTCTTGTTTCCAACCCGAGAATTTGATGCAAAACTGAAACTTCCATTATCATAAGCTTCAACCAGCAGATGATGGCTTTCAGTACCAAGCATACTAGTGTGCTGTCCATCAATCTCTTCTTCAATATATTCAACCCCTTATACCCATCACCATAAGAGATTTGCCTTATGACCCTCCTTGCCCAGTATTCAGAAGTCTCAAACGTGTAAATCCTATTCATTACAGACACTTTGAGAATGTTGGGATAGTGATAGCTAA
>JAHJBD010000106.1 GCA_018813725.1 Nanobdellota archaeon
AATCAATCATTGTCGCGACTACAAGGGATGGCTTTCAGAGGAAAGCCGGGTTACTAAGGGGGGTTTTATCTAATACAACAGTAAACATGCAGCTTATTGCTCCTGTTGACGAAAAAGCGCTTAAAAGGGCAAAAATACCATCAAAGAATGTTACTATCAAATATGCAGAGAACAGTGCAAGGTTCATATCTGTCGATGATGAGGAACTTTTGTTCATGACAACTGACGAATCATCTAATCCTGACTATGATGCTGCTATATGGGTAAAAAGCAAATTCTTTGCTTCTGGTTTCAAATCACTGTTCAACAAATCACTTTAACGAAAGCTTTATATATTAGATGTTTAACACAGATATTAAATAATTCTGTTAAGATTAAAATGGTAGATGAAAACGAATTGCCAGTAACAAAGACCGGGACAACCACAGTAGGGATGGTCTGCAAGGATGGAATTGTACTCTGCTCTGATAAAAGAGTAACTTCTGGGTATCTGATAAGCTACAAGAAGTTTGAAAAGATTACACAGATAACTGATAAGATAGCTGTAACAATGGCTGGTTCTGCATCAGATGTGCAGCTTATTACAAGAGTTATAAGGGCTGAGCTAAGGCTTAAGAAGATCAGGACTGGTAAAGAGGTCACTGTTCAGGAAGCTGTTAACCTGCTATCAAATATGGTATATGGCAACATTAGGTCAATGAGCATGATTCCTAGCATCTCGCATTTCATAATAGGCGGAGTTGATAATACTGGTTTTCACCTGTATGATCTAAGCCCTGACGGCACAGTAACAAAATGTGATGATTATGTTTCTTCAGGTTCTGGTTCAGTCATGGCATATGGTGTTCTTGAGACATTGTACAAGAATGATATGACCATGGATGATACGATGAAGCTTGGGGCAAAGGCGATCAATGCTGCTGTTCAAAGGGATATTGCATCAGGTAACGGTATTGTCATCTATACGATAACAAAAGACGGTGTCAAGAAAGCAGTTAGCAAAGACATAGCTTATAAGATTGAGTTGTAGTTCTCACGATGGATATTATAAAAGAAATTTTGAAAGATCTTGATGAGGATAAGATTTCTTCAGCAGGATTCGAAGGTGCAAATATTGTATTGTACACCAAGAATAGAGACTATTTTATGAACTGTTCTGGTGACATCAAGAAGATAGTAAACCAGATAAAGAAGAGAATAGAGCTTAGGCCTGATCCTGCTATCACCATGGATATGGAGGAAGCAGAAAAAGAGATTAGGAAGCTGATACCTGAAGAGGCTGGCCTTGACCAGATAATCTTTGATTCTCAGAGAAGTATCGTTATAATAGAAGCTGAAAAGCCAGGACTTGCAATAGGAAAGCAGGGTTCTTTCCTTAAAGATATCAGAGAGAAGACACTTTGGGTGCCAGTAATCAAAAGAAAGCCTGCAATAAGGTCAAAACTGATCGAGAATATCCGTGCAGTACTTTATCAGAATTCTGATTATAGAAGGAAATTCTTGGATAAGATAGGGCATAGGATATATGATGGCTGGATCCGTGACAAGAAGCATGAATGGGTCAGGATCTCATGCTTAGGCGGAGCAAGGCAGGTTGGAAGAAGCTGCTTTCTCTTACAGACACCTGAATCCCGTGTGATGCTTGATTGTGGCATAGATGTTGCTGCACGTGACTCAGAAACATATCCTTATCTTGAGGCGCCAGAATTTGATATCAACCAGCTTGACGCTGTAATTGTTTCACATTCACATCTTGATCATTGCGGACTTGTGCCATATCTATTTAAGTTCGGCTACAGAGGGCCTGTTTATTGCACTGAGCCTACAAGGGATGTAATGTCCTTGCTGCAACTGGATTATGTAAAGATAATGAGAAGTGAAGGTAAAGAGCCTATCTATACTTCTGAAGAAGTAAAAGAGATGGTCAAGCATACTATCACACTTGAGTATGATGAAGTTACTGATGTGACACCAGATGTTAGGCTGACAATGTATAATGCCGGCCATATACTTGGAAGCTCAATGGTTCATCTCCACATAGGAAATGGATTACATAACCTATTGTTTTCTGGTGATATGAAATTTGGAAGGACCCAGCTTCTTGAGCCTGCAGTGTCTAGCTTTCCTAGATTAGAGACATTGATGATTGAATCAACTTATGGCGGAAAAGATAATATCCTGCCATCAAGAGAAGAGCAGGAAAAGGTTTTGCTTGATATCATCAAGAATACCATGGGCAGAGGCGGCAAAGTTCTTATCCCAGTACTTGGTTCTGGTCGTGCACAGGAAGTTGCTGTAATAATCGAGAATGCGATACGAACCTGCAAGATCGATAAGATCCCTGTATACATAGATGGCATGGTATGGGACATCACTGCGATACACACTGCTTATCCTGAGTTCCTAAATAATACAGTTCGAAAACTTATTTTCCATAAGGATCAAAATCCGTTCCTTTCTGATATCTTCAAAAGAGTGGGAAGCCAGAAAGAAAGGATGCAGCTTGTTGAAGAGACTGGTCCTTGCGTGATACTTGCAACATCTGGTATGCTTGTTGGCGGACCTTCTGTTGAATATCTAAAGCATCTTTCAGATAATCCAAAGAATTCGCTTGCATTTGTATGCTACCAAGGCGAGGGATCATTAGGCAGAAGGATACAAAGAGGAGAAAACGAGTTTTTGATGGGTGTCCCTCCAAAACAAGAGGTAATGAAGATCAAGCTTGAAGTGCATACTATCGAAGGCTTTACAGGCCACTCAGGAAGAAGGCAGTTGATGAGTTTCCTTCAGAAGTGTGACCCTAGGCCTAAGAAAGTGATTATCATGCACGGCGAAAGCTCTAGATGCTTGGATCTTGCTTCTTCTATACACAAACAGAACAGGATCGAGACCTCTGCGCCAAGGAATCTTGAAGCTATCAGGCTTAAGTAAATCCTTTTATAATTTAGCTTATTTCTTTTATATCGATGTATGTAAACAATACTAAGCCATACCATATTCAGAAAGCTGCATCTCTCTCAGGCGAGATAACAATATGTCATAGGGTTACGATACTACATAGGCTGGGGATGATTGATAAGCCATATGGACAGAGGATTGCCGAAGGGCTTGACATAAGAGGGCTGCTACCTAATCACGATGTTGTTGAGGTTGGGGGAGGGCTTGGGGAACTTGCGCAGTCTTTCATACCTTATGTTAGGGAAAGGCATGACATCTCTTACACTTTCTTGGATTATTGCCCTGCACTCTTAAGAGCGCAGGTTAAAGCAAATTCTGGAGCTAGCGCAATTAGGGGTGATGCTCAAAGATTATCGGATTTTGTAGGGAATACTGACTTTGTCATAGCTAATGAGATGATAGGTGACCTTATGACTGTTGACGGTATTGAGACTGCTGCGAAAGAAACTCTGATGGGTAGATTATTCAGATGGATGGGAAGACAGCCTACAGCTATGACTGAGTATGTCGCTCAAGCAAAAGATAAGTATGGGCTTAGTGGTGATGTGATCAATCTTGGAGCGATATGGTTCATAGAGCAGATGAGGCCAGTATTAAGGCAGGGGGCGTTTATCAGCGAGAATGATTGCGATTGTTATGGGGTTGAGAGAGAAGCTTCAAGGATTTCGCTTCCTGGGCATGATGAATATTCTATCAAGTTCCCGCATCTTATAAAGGTTGCAGAAAGCTTAGGGTTTAAGGTGGAATTTGGCAATCTTGCTGATTTTGCTGGTATCCCTGAGATGTATCATATTGAGCAGGATGATTATAACCAGCTAAGGCAAAAGATGAATCCTGGGCTCTTAGCAGAAGCCATAAAGGAGAAAATGGTTCCTGAGGATATATTCTCTTTGGATTTTGATACTAGAATATGTTATGATCTTGATCTTGCAGAACTTTTGATGGGGTCAAGGGTAAGGAGAAAAGTGTCTGACCTGCGGGAAGAAGCAAAACAAGTTGGTTATCTTGTGCTCAGGGTTTAGTTTTCCCATCAACCACTTCATTAACCCATCTTTCTAGGTCATGGCCGTTTGGGTCAATCTCATACCCTTCAAAACATGGGATGACGTTCCATTCATATTCCCTTCTTGCTTTTCTAGCAAATGCTATCATCCTTGCAAGCTCTGTTCCCCATTCTCTACTTGGGAAAGATTCTCTAATCAGCTCTTGTTGTTCTAGTCTGCCTTCTTCAAAACTCATACCTCTTTTTGTGTCCCAGCCGTCAAAAGCAATCCTTCTCCCGTCTCTTGTGACTTCAAGGTATAAAGAATTTGTAGGGTGATGAGTCCTGTAATAGCTTTCTGCTATCTTTTCATATGGCCCTTTTCTTGCCAATATCCGTGCCAGGAAATCTGGCCCTGATTCTTTTTGCATAAAGGATATTCTTCTGTTTTGCTTTAAAAAGCTAAGTTTTATTAACTTCATTATGATACTTATCTCTATGGGCGATAACAATACTGTTGCTGAAAAGATTGTACCAGTAGACTTGTATTCTTTGATGTTGCCTAGGTTACGGCAGCAGTATAGGAGAGATGGTTCTAAATATGGTCATGTAGCTGAAGCTTTTCAAGAAGGTAGAGCTGTTGAACGTTTGGAACGTGACCCGGTTGCAAGGGATGTTGTCAGGGCTTTGTTAAGATACAGAAGGCCAACTGTAATCGGTGGCAGAGATTATGGAACGGGTTGGGAATATGCAGTAATCTTCCCAGGCCATACAAACAAGGAAATTGGTAGTGTTGTGCATGGTATGATGAACCGTGATGGTCTGCTGGATTTTATGTTTCAATGCCATGCTGATAATCATTGGTGTTTTAATACTGAGGTTGTCACTAGAACAACTAGACCAGGATGGTCTGAAGCACATTTCAGAGGTAATGGAAAATTAAGGGATGGTTTAAGGGAATTGTTAAAGCCCTATGAAGGAGAGAAACCTATGTATGAGATGCCTCAGAAGACAAGTCCTTGGATAGTTTAAGTTAAATTCTAGTTCTCTTGATATTATTCTTTGCAAAACATATATCCTACTACCACTGGACACAGGACATGGACGCGTAGCGTATTTAAATGAGCTCTTCTTGCTAAATTAAGGTGATTAGATTGAGCATAAAATGGGAAGTTACTATTATGGAGCTAAAAGATAATGGTAAAAAGTTTAAGGTTACTAGAAGGATTGGTGAATTATCAGTTGCTGAAACTAAGGTCTTTGATACTAAAGAAGAAGCCATCAACCAATTTCAGAAATGGCTAAGTCAATCTTAGCCTGTAATATCCGTTTCAGTTCAGGTTGATCATAACTGTATATATCAGGTACGTCAAGAGATAAAATACGTTTTTGCAAGTATTGCTTAGGAAATCGTCTTGAGAGTTCAGCTCTTTGAGCGTGGTCCATCACAATTATTGTATCTGCCCAGGACATTTGTTGTTCAGTAACAGGGTTTTCATTGAAGAGGCCAGCTGATCTAGTTTCAAACCTATCTTTGTATAGGTGTTCAGCTGTCTTGCTCCTGTTCTGGTTCTGGTTGCAGATAAATAATAGTTTCATAGTAATAAGGTAGTATAGAATAAATATAAACTTTGTGAAAAAATGGCACTGATTAAAGTTAAAGGCAGCGGCAGCTCTGTAAATC
Organism: Nanobdellota archaeon; assembly: GCA_018813725.1. GTDB lineage: Archaea > Nanobdellota > Nanobdellia > Woesearchaeales > JAHJBD01 > JAHJBD01. The sequence continues at coordinate 5,625 of JAHJBD010000106.1, forward strand.
TCTATCTCTTGAGATATGCAGTGGAGCATTCACCTTCCCTGGTGATAGACTGCGCTAATTGCGCTAACCCTCACAGCCTGTATCCAGAGTTTACCATGGAAGAATTAGGCAAGGTATATGTGATGGAAGCTGAGATGCTCTATAAGTTTAGGGATAGCTTGAGAAGGATAGCGTACACAAGGCCGCCAGTAAAGACTATTGTGATAACTACAGTCACTCACCTTTTCAATTATGATGATGAGCTTGAGAACAAGAATATCTTGGAACATTGCTCTGTCTTGATAAAGAGCTTAGCAAGAAAATACAAGGTGGTTATGGCATGGGACATACAGTATGGAGCCAAAGAATTGTATCAGATATTGTGCTGAATGAATTGAAAGATTTTGGTAAGGCGCTTAGGGAAGATGACAGGCATGTACTTGTAAAATTATTGAAAGAGCCCCTCAAACATCTAGGCAGCATATCGTATGCAAACAGCATCGATGTATGGGCATTCCTATTATTATCTATCTTGATAGAGCAGGAGAAAAAGATTGAGATTCTTAATAGACGCATACAGGAAGGGAAACAAGATAATATTGTGGGTGAAAGAGAACGAGAAGAATATTCGGATTGAGAAAGAGTTTGAGAGCCATGTATATCTTTCATTAAAAGCAAAAGAGTTTCTTGAGAGAGAAAATATCCCACACAGTTTAGTTAAAAGAAAGACCTATTATAATACCATAAAAGATGTCTATGATGTTGCTGTTGTAAATCTTAGCAAGTTTGTGAGAGATGTTGAGAAAGAGTTTAAGCATAAGCTTGTGATGTTTGACGCTGACATCATTCCTGAGCAGATGTTTTTGTATAAGAATAACCTTGTCCCGTTTTGCTGTGTTGATGAAAACTTGAATTTCTTAAAGATCGATACTGTACAGCTGAAAGAGGTTAATATAGAAGTTGATAAGAAGTTAAAATATAATGGTAAAGAAGTATCTGATGAAGAATTCTTAGAAAGGTTCAAGCAAGATGATCCAGATGTGATAAGGATGCCTTATGCTTTTTCAAAGCTTCCAGAGCTTTCTAAAAGGTTAAACTATAATTTTCATAGGTGGGATGCGACAGATATCAAGTATATAGGGGGAAAATCATATTACAGCTATGGTCAGGTGCGTTACCAGGATTTTGCGTACAGCTTAAGGGGAAGATTACTGGTTGATTCTTGCTCTATGGTAGGGTCTTACTGCAGCACTGAAGCTATAGTTGAATTGTGCCAGCTTTCTGGCTGTCTTTTTCAGAAGCTTGCGCCAAGAAGTTTTGGAGCAGTGTTCCAGTCATCTTTAGTAAGGGAGATGGTGAGGAGCAGGTTGATGGTGCCGTTTAAGCAAAAGCCAGTTGACAGGCCTATGAATATGCTTGATTTTCTTAAATCAGACAGAGCTGGGCACACGCTTGACCCAAAAATCGGTTTTCATAAGGATGTTGCACAGATAGATTTCTCAAGCATGTATCCCTGGCTGATATACAACCATAACATCTCTGCTGAGACTGTTCTTTCAAAAGAAGGACCGTTTGAGAATGTTCCTGGGATACCTGTCAGAGTATCTTTAAGGCATAAGGGGCTTGTGCCAAGGGCTATAAAGCCTTTCTTGGACAGGAGGATGTATTACAAGAAAAATCCTAGCTCTGTAAACAATGAGAAAGCTGTTGGCTTGAAATGGGTGCTTGTAACGTCGTATGGTTACTTGCGTTTTCGTGAGTTTAAGTTAGGTTTAGCAAGTTCGCATATGGCAATATGCTCTTATGCTCGTGAAGCTCTGCTTAAATCAATGCATCTTGCAGAGGAGAAAGGTTATGAGGTTGTGCACGGGATTGTTGATTGCCTTTTTATCAAGAAGAAAGGCATCACAGAAGAAGAGGTCAAGGATTTTTGCAGAGAGCTTGAAGCTTTAGTAGGTGTGCCTTGCGGTTTTGACGGCATCTATAAGTGGGTTGTCTTGCTGCCGAGTGTTATAGATTTTCAAAGGCCGGTTCCTGCAAGGTATTATGGGGTGTTTACATCAGGTGATGTCAAAGCCAGGGGTATTGAGGTAAGGCAGCATTCTTCTTGCATGTTAGTCAGGGATTTTCAGGAAAAGGTCTTGTCGATAATAAAGAATTGTCCTGACAAAAAAGAGATTGTTGCCATGTTTCCGTTCATATGCAAACTGTTCAAGAAGTATGCATCTTCTTTAGATGAGATTGACCATAAATATCTTGAGTGCAGGGTAAGGGTCAGCAAGACAGATTATAAGCACAAGATAGCTCAGGCTGTTGCTGTCTTGCAGTTAAAGAAAAAAGGTGTTGATGTAAAGCCAGGCATGGTTGTAAGGTTCATATATTCAAGTTCAGGTGTTGTCTTAGCTGAGGATTTCAAAGGTAATGTTGATGTTGTTAAGTATAGAAAGTTTCTTTTAAGATCTTTAAGGATACTGCAACCTTTTGGATTTATAACTGAGAATGTCTATGAAAGGCAGAGCAGGCTCGAGGAGTTTTGTTTTAAGGTCACTGAAAAGTATGTTCCTATGCGAAAAGAGTTTTTTGAGAAGAGAGGGCTTTCTGAGAAGGAATTCAAGAGGGTGCTTGAGAAAGACGGATGGATTGTCTGGAGAGGGGGTTCTATCGGTGTGCAGGACAGAGATGAGGTTTATCCGAATGTTTACAAAAAATATGAGCTTCTTAAGAGATTGCTTGGCAAGAGATACTGTCAGCTTAAGTATATCAATTCAGTGCATCATGGTATGCCTGACTTCATATGTTACAGGCATCAGAAGTTTAAGTTTGTGGAGTGTAAATTGCAGTATGAAAGTCTTAGTGATGTTCAGAAGAGGTGCATAACAAAGCTTCAAAATATGGGGTATTTGGTTGAGGTTTGTCGTCTTATGAAGCAAAGTGCAAGGTTTAAGGTTGTACACAGGGATGTTAATACAGGTAAACGGATAATATTAGAAAAGCAGCTTAAGGTCATTTAGGTATTTTTCCAAATCAAGAAAGCAATGCTGCTGGCTTTATCACACCTGGATTGTCTTCTTTAGCAGAATTAATCATATCTGATATCTGGACTGATCTCATATCTGAGGCTGAGAAGGGTCTCAGTAACTTTTGCAACCTATCTGTGTCAGTTTCTTCTAGCCATGTCTTCTCATCTTTCTTTTCAAGAATGACTGGCATCCTGTCATGGATAGGTTTGAGCAGGGAGTTTGGCTGGGTTGTGATGATCGTGAATGATATCATATCTTTCCATGTATCGTAAAGGCCTGCAAACGCAAACAAACCATTATCTTTCATAGTGATCCTGAAAGGTATTTTCTTTGAACCTACTTTCTTCCATTCATAGAAACCGTCTGCTGGTATCAAGCAGCGATGGTACTTGAACGGGCCTTTGTAGGTGTTTCTTTCTAGCAGTGTCTCAGCACGGGCATTTATCATCTTATAGCCTATCTTCTCATCTTTTGCCCAGTGTGGTACAAGGCCCCATCTTGCTTTTGTAAAATGTTTGGTGTCTTCATTAAGAATGATCGGCACATCTTGAGAAGGTGCAATGTTGTACCTTGGCTGTATCTCAAAGTATAGTTTAGCGTCAAACCTACCTTCAAGGTCTAAGGTTATTATTGAGAATCTGCCGCACATGAAAAGATAAAAAGAAAGAGAAATATAAAATGGTTTCTACTTTATCTTAAGTATCTTGCATAACATACAGGTCCCAAGCAGTCCGGTTATTATCAATATGCCTGCTACAACCCATAATAAAATATCTTTTCCAGATGGCAGGTATAGGGCTACAATGATCAATATTCCCATAAGCACCCTTGTCACCATCTCACATTTCGATAGATTCTTTTTCATACTATCACCTCACAGAATTTTTTTATTTTTGATCGGTCAAGCACTTTATCTTTCAGTCCAAGAACAGCGATAGGTTTTTTTGCGACCGCTTCCATATCTTTGAAAGTCTTTCCTTCTGAGCCGCCATAGGTGCAAAAGAATGCAGTTTTGTTAAGCTTATTTGCTTTTAGATATTCTCTTACTGCAGGGGCCATTGTTCCTGCCCAAACTGGTGTTCCTACTATTACAATATCATATGCTTTAGGATCCTTTTTTGTTGCTATCTTTGTTGGTTTCTTCAGGAAGGCGTCTCTTCCGCCTTTTATCCCTGATCTTTTCTTATTGTCAATGATCTCGTCAAGGTCTGCTTTCAGTTCTTTAGCGATAGCTTCAGCTGCTTTCTTGGTGTTGCCTGATCTTGAGTAATATGCTATAAGTGTTTTCATTGCAGATAGCCTATATATGTGCCGATCTCTTCTATCTTTTGATCTTTTGACTGGCCGTGAACTCCTCTCATGGCATCAGAGAATTCAGCAGCTGTTCCACAGAAGACTGCCATCTTTTCTGAGTGCTGTCCAAAGAAGCTTGTGATGTCATAAACTTTGCCTTCGTAACCTACCCAGCAGTTATCTATTGAGTTATGTTTTTCTAGCTCTTCAAGCGGTATTCTTGGGCTTGCTTCTGTAACTGCGTCAACAGCCTGATCTGCGCTTGTTTCAGCCTGTGTTCCTGTTGTGATAGGCTCTTCTTTTGGAGGTTCTTGCACTGTGCAAGCAACTATCAGAACGATGGTTACTATCAATATAAATATATTTAATCTCATATTATCACCTTAATATCCTTTTGCAAAGTATGCCATGACATGCGCTTTCTTGCCGCAGCCAACACATCTGCCTTCAAACTTCTGGTTCAAAGGAATGTTCCTTGTGCCTGCTCCGCCTGCTTTTTCTTTGATAATCTCTTCGCATTCTGGCTGGTTGCAGAAAGGAGCAAATGCCATCTTCTTTGCTTCGATAACTTTGACAAGCTCTTTTAGGTCATCTACCTCAACTATGCTCTGCTTTAATAGTTCTTTTGCTTGGTCATAAAGGTAATTGTGCACTTTCTCAAGCGTTTCTTTAACTTTGGTTTCTATGTCTTTGATCGGCACAAACTCTTTTTCTCCAGTGTCTCTTCTGACTATGACTACTTGCTTTTTCTCAAGGTCTTTAGGTCCTAGCTCTATCCTTATAGGCACACCTTTCATCTCCCACTGGTTGAATTTCCAGCCTGCTGAGTATTCGTCTCTCTCGTCTACTTCGAGCCTGTACTTCTTGAGTTTTGATGCGATGTCTTTGGTTACTTTCAGTACTTTATCTTTTGAATCACCGAACAGTATCGGAACGATGACTATCTGTGTTGGAGCGATGTTTGGAGGCATGACTGCGCCTTTATTGTCACCGTGCATCATGAGCATTATCCCTATCATCCTTGTTGTTATTGCCCAGGTGTTTTGGTATACATACTGCTTTTTTTCATCCTTATCAAGGAATGTGATGTCAAATGCTTTTGCAAAGTTTTGGCCATCGTGGTGCGCATCAGGGCCTTGTATTGCTTTTCCGCTTGGAAGGAACATCTCTAGCGAAAGAGTGTACTCTGCACCTGCAAACTTCTCTTTCTCAGACTTTTTTCCAAGAAGTGTTGGGAGTGCCATGTAATCTTTTAGGAATTTTCCGTACATCTCAACAATGTCTGTACATTCTTTCTCTGCTTCTTCTTGTGTTGCAAAAGCAGTATGGCCTTCGTTCCATAAGAATTCTCTTGTTCTCATGAATGCCACTGGATGCTTGAATTCCCATCTTACTACATTGTTCCATTGGTTTAATCTTAATGGCAGGTCTCTCCATGAACGAATCCATTTTGAGTAGCTCTCATACATGATCGTCTCTGAAGTAGGCCTAATAGCAAGCCTTTCATCAAGTTTTGAATTGCCTGCTTCTGTAACCCAGGCAACCTCTGGTGCAAAACCTTCAACATGTGTAGCTTCTTTCTGAAGCAGCTTTTCAGGTATGAACAATGGGAAGTATGCGTTCTTGATGCCCATCTTTTTTAGTCTTGAATCTACTTCTGACTGGATTTTTTCCCATATTGCATACGAATATGGTTTGAATACCATGCAGCCAGAAACTGACGAATAGTCTGCAAGGTCAGCTTTTTGTATCAGCTGCGTGTACCATTCTGATATGTCCTCTGATTTCTTTACTGTTATCCCGATATTTTTTTCTTTTGCCATCGTAATCACTTCCTAAATATTGTGCGCTGCACTTTTCCTTCTAATAAGTCATTGATCGAATATTTGCCAGAGCCGACAATGCAAGATATGCCTTTTTCCATCACTAGGTTAGCGGCTTTGACTTTGGATGCCATACCTCCTCTTCCTAGCTTGTTGGTCTCTTTTGTTGCCATCTTTTCAATGTCAGGCGTAATCTTTGTGACAGATGTTATTACATGAGCGCATTTGTTCTCTTTAGGGTCAACATCACAAAGCCCTTCAACATCTGTGATAAGTATCATGGTGTCTGCTTTAAGCTCGATAGATACAAGCGCAGCCAAAAGGTCGTTGTCTGTGAACTTTGCTATGGAGTTTCCCATAAGCTCTTCTTTTGATACAACGTCATTCTCATTGATGATAGGGATTGTCTTGTTTTTTAGATATATCCCCACAACATCTTTCAGGTTTTTCTTTTCTTCTGCTGTGGAAAGGTTGTGATGTGTGAGCAGCACCTGTGCTACATTGATATTTTGCTCTTTAAACAGCTCTTTGAATGTGTTGATCAGGCTGATCTGGCCTATGCCTGAAAGTGCTTGCAGCTCTAGAGTCTCTTTTGGCCTGTCTTTTAGGTTTAGTGTCTCGATGCCGGCTGCTACTGCGCCAGAGCTGACTATAACTATCTCATTTCCTTGTTTCTGAAGCTGTGCAATCTCTTTGATCTTATCTTTAAGGAATTCATGGTTCAGCCTTTTGTTAAGTGTAATTGTTGCGCTTCCGAACTTGATGAGTATTCTCATTTTAGCCTCTTGTGTGTAAATTGTTTAGCATGTTCACCTGAATAGTCAGCTACTATGTGGCCTTTGCCTATAAGCTTGTATTTGTATATTGTCAGGCCTTCAAGACCAACAGGACCTCTTGCATGGATCTTGTTTGTTGATATCCCTACTTCTGAACCAAGACCGTATCTGAAACCGTCTGCAAACCGTGTTGAGCAGTTTAATAATACTGAGCTTGAATCAACCCTGTTCATGAACTCTTCTGCAGCTGCTTTGTCTCTTGTGATGATAACGTCTGTATGGTGGCTGCTAAACCTATTTATATGGCTTATGGCCTGGTCTAGGCTATCTACTACTTTTATTGAGAGTATCATGTCATTATATTCTGTCTTCCAATCTTCTTCAGTTGCTTTTTTTGCCTTAATTATCTTTAAGGTCTTTTCATCGCCTCTTAGTTCAACATCTTTTAGTGCTTCTGCTGCTTTTGGAAGGAAATCTTCTGCAATATTTTTGTGCACAAGTAATGTTTCTATGGCGTTGCATACAGCACAGTATTGTGTCTTTGCGTCTGTTACAACTTTGACAGCTAATTTAATGTCAGCTTTCTTGTCAATATAAGCATGGCATATGCCGTCTGCATGGCCTAGCACTGGAATCTTGGTGTTGTCTTTGATGTACTTTACAAGTGCGTTTGAGCCTCGTGGTATCATGAGGTCGATATATTGGTCTAATTTTAGCAGTTCTTTTACATCATCTCTTGTCTCAACAAGCTGTATCCAGTCTGTTATTCCAGAAGCGTTCTTGATTATATTGAAAAGTATCTTGTTTGTGTTCTCAGCTTCTGAACCGCCTTTAAGGATGACTGCGTTGCCTGATTTTAAGCATAATGTTGAGATCTGTACCAGTGCATCTGGCCTTGATTCAAATATCACACCGATCAGCCCGATCGGACAGACCACTTTTGAAAGTATCAGTCCTGTGTCAAGCTCTGTCTTTGCGATAACATCGCCAATCGGGTCTTTTTGGTATGCTACTGACTTTACACCTGAGATAATCTCATGGATCTTGGTTTCGTTCAGCTTAAGCCTTTTTATTAGTGCAGGCGCAAGGTTTGTCGCCTTTTCAAGATCTTTATGGTTAGCATCTAGTATCTTTGATTCGTTTTCTTTGATAGCATCAGC
>JAHJBD010000107.1 GCA_018813725.1 Nanobdellota archaeon
AACGCAGGTGTGCATTCTGGCGATGCTACAATGGTGCTGCCGCCACAGAGGACTTATCTTGAGACCACCAGGCGGATCAAGAATATAGCAAAGGCGATCGCAAAATCGTTAAAGATAAGCGGACCATTCAATATCCAGTTCATAGCTAAAGAGAATTATGTTAAGGTAATCGAATGTAACTTAAGGGCGTCTAGAAGCTTTCCTTTCTGTTCAAAAGTCTTTAAGCTAAATTTCATAGAGATTGCTACAAAAGCGATAATGGGCAAAGATACGCCAAAGATCGATAAGTCAGTGTTTGAGCTTGATTATGTAGGTGTAAAAGCACCTCAGTTTTCTTTTACCAGGCTTAAAGGTGCTGACCCTGTGCTTGGCGTTGAGATGGCATCAACAGGAGAGGTTGCTTGTTTTGGTGATGACTTGAATGAGGCATTCCTCAAAGCATATGTTTCAGCAGGATGGGTCATACCTGAGAAAAAGAAAGTCCTGCTTTCAACAGGACCTTTAAAAAGCAAGGCTGAGTTTTTGATGAGCGCAAAGCAGCTTCATGATATGGGGTATACGTTGTATGCTACTGAAGGAACATATGCTTTTCTTAGGTCTAATGATGTGAAATGTACAAGATTATACTGGCCTCTTCAGAACAGGAAGCCAAATGTGATAGATTATCTAAGTTCCAGAAAGATTGACCTTGTTATCAATATTCCAAAGAGCAGGGAAGAGACTGAGCTTACAAATGATTATCTTATCAGAAGGACTGCTGTGGATTTTAATATCACCTTGATCACAGATATCAAGGTTGCGAAAAGGTTTGTCACTGCAATATCTGAATGCAAGGAACTGACTATCAAGTCATGGGACGAGTACTAGAATAAAAAAATCAATACATTTAAATATAAAAAGTGGCAAAAATCATTAAAGGGGTGGAAAGGAATGGACTTTAAAGGTAAAGATATAATTTCGATTAGGGACTTTTGCAAGAAGGATATCTTACATATACTGGAAGTAGCTAAAAATATGGAAGAAAAGTCTGATCCTAACCTATTATCAGGTAAGGTCATGGCTTCGCTTTTCTTTGAACCTTCAACACGTACAAGATTAAGCTTTGAGAGCGCAATGAATCATCTTGGCGGTAGAGTGATAGGTTTTGCTGATGCTGGTGTTACCTCAGCTTCAAAAGGCGAGACATTATGGGACACAATTAAGATGGTTGAGCAGTACTCTGATGTGATAGTGCAGAGGCATCTGATCGAAGGGGCAGCAAGACTGGCTGCAGAGGCAGCTTTAATACCTGTTATCAATGCAGGAGATGGTGCCAATCAGCATCCCACACAAACTCTTCTAGATCTTTATACAATGCTTAAGACAAAAGGAAAGCTTGAAGGGCTTAATATAGGACTATGCGGTGATCTGAAATATGGCCGTACTATCCATAGCCTTGCGATAGCAATGATGGATTTTAAGACTAAATTATATTTTATAGCACCTGATGAGCTGCAGATGCCCAAAGTCTACTTAGAAGAGCTTAAGGAGAAAGGTGTAGAGTTTGTTAAAGCAAAAAGGATCGAAGATGTAAGCAAGGAACTCGATGTGCTTTACATGACAAGGATCCAAAAAGAAAGGTTTGCTGATCCTATTGAATATGAAAGGCTTAAAGGAGTATATCAGATAGGTTTGGATCTCCTTGATATAAGCAAGAAAGATCTTAAGATAATGCATCCACTGCCAAGGGTTGATGAGATAAAGCCAGAGCTAGATAAGACTCCTAATGCAGTGTACTTTGAGCAGGCTGGAAATGGGCTTCATGTAAGAAAGGCGCTACTAGCCCTAGTGCTAGGGAAGGTGAAATAGATGGCTGGAAAAGAATTTACCATAAGCGCGATACCAGAAGGGACTGTTATCGACCATATTACTGCAAAGAATACGTTTAAGGTTGCGCAGATGCTTAAGCTGGGCGATCATAAGGATGTAGTCAATGTAGCAACTAATCTGCCAAGCAGGAAGATGGGCGTGAAAGGGCTCATCAAGATAGCTAAAAGAGAGCTAACTAAAGATGAAGTGAATAAGGTTGCTTTGCTTACACCTGATGCAACAGTATCGATCATTAAAGACTTTGAGGTGATCAAGAAGTTTAAACTGCAGTTGCCTGAAGCAATACCTAATATAATAAAATGTTCAAACCCAAAATGTATAACCAATGCAGAAAGTGTTCCCACCAGGTTTACTGTCATGACTGCAGATCCTTTAAAGGTCAGATGTGATTATTGCGAGAGGGCTATGTGGGGAGATGAAATCAAATTTAGGTAATCTTGAGATTGACTTTTGTGGGGTCAAGCTGCGGAATCCTTTTATTCTTGCTTCAGGAATCCTAGGTGTGGGAGCGCCTTTACTGAGGAGAGTATATGAAAATGGGGCGGGCGCTGTTACTACTAAATCTATCGGGCCTGTTGAACGGGTAGGTAACAAAAATCCTTCTGTTATCGAGACTGAAAATGGGCTTTTAAATTGCGTAGGGCTTCCTTCACCAGGTTATTTAAATATGGGTGAAGAGTTTAAAGAGCTGCAGCAAAGTAAGATCCCAGTTATATATTCTGTTTATGGTAGTACTATTGAGGATTATGCTGCGATAGTCAAGCATGTGGCTCAGTATAAGCCTTGTTTGATTGAGCTCAACATATCATGCCCTAACAAG
>JAHJBD010000108.1 GCA_018813725.1 Nanobdellota archaeon
CTTTAACATCTCAAGGCGGTCCTGGTGGTTGAAAAGACATTCCTTGTTGATGTTTTCTCCTACAGCAACAACTACCTTGTCAAACATCTTTGCAGCTCTCTCTATGATATCCACGTGCCCGTTTGTTACAGGATCAAATGATCCAGGGTATAATGCTTTCATCTGTCTAAAATATTGTCCATCTTTTGGCTTTGAGTATACTCGCTATAGTAGTTAGCTCTGTGAAGATTTATTAAGTTTTGTATGTCTTGAGCAACCTTTTCTGGATTGTCTATGAACTTCATGACAAGCTGATTTGTCTTGTGGCCTGAAAGGTCGATAGTCACGTTTCCTGTATTCATTATCTTGGTCTCAAAAGATACCCTTGCGACATTATTGTAAGGTATGTCTAGCTCCCCCAATGAGATGAAAAGAAAGTTGTTCCTGTGTACTATCTTGTCAGCTGCAAACTCGTATATTGTGTGAGATTTTGCATATGTTACAAACAATGTGATGAAGACTGCGAAGAGTGCGATGTATATCAATGGTTGTGTGAGGTTTGGCGTCTCTATAGACGTGCCTAGTGCTCCAAGGCCTTCATTTAATATGCCAAGGTCTATAGTCTTAAAAAAGAATATGATGAGCCATGCGATACCGATTGCAATACCCATGATTATAGCGCTATAGAATATGACTACTTTTCTTGAGTTTGGCTTTATGTCCATGTTACATGTCTCAATATCATCTTAGATTATTAATTTTTCCGTTTGTGCTGATGCAAAAGCCACTATCCACAGGAGATTGTATAAATTAACTCACACTATTCAGACTGAGTCACTTCATCTTCTTCTTATGCGCAAGCCTCTTTTGTGATTCTGATGCTTCTAAGAAGTTATCCTTGGAGACTACACTCTTCCCAAGCTTTTCTTCAATATCCTTTCGTGTTGAACCTGCCACGCTACCCCCATCTTTAGCATCCTCCTTTAATTTTGGAAATGAGGTGGAATCACGCTCTTTTGTGAACCTTGTTGTTGTCGCTTCTCCCAGCATTGTAAGGATAATTTCGATATCATCCATGTGGTCTCTAAGGTTTTCTTTATTTAACCCCTTGAATCTCTTATACTCGCTTGGTGTCATGCCAAATGTCGCCTTTGATATCTCTGCTGTCAAGATGGCATATGCATTTTCAGTTTGCAAGCCCCTTTTACTCCATTCCCTAAAAAATGCTCTCGCATTTTTGGGGTCCAAAAAATCTTTGATTTTTAAGGACGTCGGTCAGTTCATCCCTTATGGCTATGCCCCTTACCCTTTTTTCTATCCACTCATCAGAATACCCCTTGGACTTGAAGAGTTCCTTCATACGTTTTTGAGCCAGTTCAGGATTTTCTATTTCCTGTATTCTTTGGTATCCAACTTTTGCAAGCCAACGTTTAAATGGTTCTGCGTTCTTTGAGGGTATAGACTGGATTATCCTAAACATTGACTCTGTATCTGCACAATCTGCCCAATATTGCTTCCCATCTGACGACTTTAGCTTCAGTTGTCGACAAAATGTCGATAACTCAATACCGCTGGATTCAAGTTCCCTTTTCTTAAGCCTATACCAATAGTCTTTAGAATCAATGCTGTCTGTAAGCACATAGATAATATCTACAACCGAAAAGAACCAGCGATTGTCATACCAGATCCGCCTTATATTCTTTCCTTGGAAAGCGACTAATGCATCTTTTGTATCCATATAATAATATCAGAATTTAAATAAATATAAAGCTTTGGTTTAAAAAATAAATAATACAAAAAAAATTAAGCTATAATCTCGAATTCCCTTACGATGATTATCAGGAATGCAACCAAGACAATGGCTCCTGTGATGATCAGGGTAAGTCCTGTCGGCATACTATCCTGGTTCAGGATGTTCCACAGGCCAAGGCCCATGATCGCAACGCCGATCCAAAGGAACTTGTCTAAGACCAACTTCATTATCTCAAACTCTTCAGCTTGAGTAAGCCTTTTCTTAATTTTCATTGTAACACCTCTATTTTGTTATTTGTATGGTAAAATCTTTTGAGTATTCGTCTACTGTTGCCTGGCAAAGGTATGTTACTGTTGCCCCGCCTGAGCTGCCTGAAGGCATTTCCATGATGACATTGAATTCAGCTGATTGGCCTATGCCGATTGTTTTATAATTTGTCTGTAAACTTTCAAAATCAAGGTTTGAGCAGGTAACTTGCGGTGCAACTCCTTTTGGTGGATTTGAGCACAATATTCCAGAAGTATAAGCGCAGCTCAGGTTAACTGTGCAGTATTTTTCTGCGTCTATGGTTGCTGGTGCATCTATCTTTGAGCAGATTTCAGTTGTGTTTGTTGGAGTACCCACACAAACACCATCTGTAGTAAGCCAACCTGCATTCAATGCAGTACAACTTAAAACAGTATTGTGACGCACCTGACTTGCAGTTATAATATTGGAATTCCATATCCGATTAGTAGGATTGTAAGCGCCGACCTTGATCACCTGTGTCTCGCCTGCTTTGGTGATTACTTTCTCTCTTGAGAATGTGATTGGGTCAGAACCTGACGGCTGCGGCGGAGCTGCTTCCTGGCCGATCTGTTCTTCAACCTGCTGGCTGACCTTGCCGAACATGCCTTTGATAAATCCAAGGCAAGGCCAAGCATCGTTATCGCTAAGATAAGGATAACAATCGCGTTGACTGATAATGATAATGAACCTTTTTTATTTTTCATTGTATCACCTATTGTTTTATCGTTATCGTGAAATCTTTAGTGTAAGTGTTTGTTGTATCACCTATTGATGCTGAGCAAAGATATCTGTTTGCTTCTGTGCCAGAAGGTATCTTAAATAAAACGTTATAGGTTTCTGACCTGCCTACCAAGATTGACTTTGGATTAGCTTGTTCAGTTAGAACCAGATTTGGACCACAATCAAGATCAGGGACCGTAGTGGTACCCCAATCATCATTAGTAGGATTATAAGCACTAACTTTCAGAACAATATCATCGCCAGCTTTAGCTATAATCGTCTCTTTTGATAATGTAATTGGCATCCCACCAGATGCTGCAGGCGGCTCAGGCTCCTGATCGATCTGTTCCTGGACCTGCTGTGAAACTTTCCCGAACATCCCTTTGATAAAACCAAGACCAAGACCAAGCATTGTTATTGCAAGGATAAGGATAACTATAGCGTTAACAGATAGACTAAGCGAACCCTTTTTGTTCATTATATACACCTCTTTTTTTTAACTGTAAAAATTAATATAACACATTATTCGAATAACTAGTTTATAAAACTTTCGTTAGTTATAACCCCATAATGCACTTTAGATGGAAGTCCTAATACTTGATTTATGTATAAAACGGAAAGCAATCCCACCTTTTATTTTTTATGCATCAACAGAATTTCAGCTAATACAATATTATGTTTAGGCACACATCAAGAGATAAGAACTCATAATATTCAAAAACAGGTATGGAAACATTTAAAAACACCCCCTAATTCCAAATCCCAATATGGCAAGGTTAAGAAGGTTTTCATCATACAGGAGAACACAGAGACCGTACACTAGAGTCTCAAAGTTCAGGGAGAAATCTTATATCAGGATGACCCCTAACACAAGGATAATCCGATTTGACATGGGTAACCTACAAAAGACATTCCCTTGCCAGGTGAAACTTGCTGTCAAGACAGAGCTTAACATCCGGGACAATGCGATCGAGAGCGCGAGGACAGTATCCAACAGGGTTCTTGAAAGCACTTTGGGCACAACAGGATTTAACATGAAAGTCAGAGCATATCCCCATCACGTTCTTAGGGAGAATCCAATAGCATCAGGAGCAGGAGCAGACAGGTTCTCTACAGGTATGAAGAAGTCTTTTGGTAAGCCTATCGGACAAGCATGCCTCCTGAAAAAAGGGCAGGTATTGTTCCAGGTCGGTGTAGACGAAAAAAATATCCCATTGGCAAAGACAGCGATGAGAAAGGCAGCAACAAAGCTTCCGTGCACATGCTCAATCGAGATCGTAAAATAGTAAAGCATATATATCACTTGTTCTAGGTTAGAAACATGATCGACATTGTTAGTGCAGTTGAAAGCGTAACTAATAATCCATACTTGGTCTCACTCATAATATTTGTATTGTTTGTCTTGTTTGCAAAAGCGCTGATGCTGATCACAAGAAAAGTTGTGCTCAAGCTTACGGCAAAGACCAAGACCAAAGTTGATGACCTGATAGTGAACAGCACCTACAAGCACACATCATTTCTGATAATATTGCTCGGCATAAGGATCGCTGTCATCCCATTATCTTTCAGCGAGAGTGTAGCATTGATCGTAAACAGGCTGCTTGATTCACTGCTGATAGTTGTAGTGATATATGTGGTGCTGATAGTACTTATGATACTATTGAACAGCTGGGGAGGGGTTTTGGCAAAAAAGACCAGGACGCCTATAGACGATCAGCTTATCAAGTTCGCCACAAGCATGCTGAAGATAATCGCTCTTGCGCTCGCATTGATCATGATACTTGACCTTTGGGGCGTTGAAGTAGGACCGCTTCTTGCCAGCCTTGGTATCGTTGGTATTGCTCTCGCTTTCGGGCTGCAGTCTACCTTAGGGAACATATTTGGAGGCATCTCACTTATTCTTGACAAAGCGATAAGGAAAGGTGACATTGTAAAGCTTGAATCTGGCGAGCGCGGCACTGTGTATGATGTTGGCCTTCGGAGCACCAAGATCAAGACATTTGATAATCAGATACTTGTTGTGCCAAATGATAAGCTAGCAACAACAATCGTAGAAAACTATAATCTTCCTGATCCGACAATAAGGATCAACATACCTTTCGGTGTTGAGTATGGCTCTGACCCTGACCAGGTCAAGAAGGTCGCGCTTGCAACACTTAAAGGAGTGCCGCATGTGATAGATGATCCTGCTCCAAAGGTATGGTTTACTGAGATGGCTGATTTTGCTCTTAATTTTAAGATGATGTTCTATGTAGATAATCTTGAGAATAAATGGGATGCGCACCAAGAGGTCATCACCAAGCTGTATAACGCCCTAAGGAAGAACAGCATAGGCATACCATTCCCAACCAGAACAATATACATGAAAAAGGGATAGTTCTTATGGCCAGAGGAAAAAAGAGGAGATTCATAAAAAGAAGGCTTTTTGATATTGGGTCCAGCGCTTCTTATATACTGGGATTATCTGGCATGGTGCCTTTCATATTGTCAATGGACATCCAGAACCAGTTTGGCAGGCTGCCTTTTGCCCCTTTCTATATAGTATTATTATCCTTGATGCTAGTCGCTCTAGGTATATTTATCCAGTATAGGTTCCTTAGAGATAAGAAGATAGGCAAAACAATCTCTTCTGTCGGAAGGATGACATTTTTCCCTGGCCTTGCGATAATAATATTCATGCTGTTTGGGACAGGTTTTCTTATCAAGCTTGCTGAGCAGCTATTCAATCCTACAGGAGCGCAGGTAGTCTCTGAATATATCAATCATTCTGTGCCAAGGGTATGGATCGTAGGGATATTCTATGCCTCTTTAGGCATTGTCCTGTTCTTTCTTGGCAGGCAGATCAAGGAGTAGTTTTTTTATCTCCGGCAGATCATAGGTCTTGTATTTTTTCTTAAATTCTTTGACCTTATCAGCATCAAGGATGTCTGTCTTTGAAAGATAGATGTAGATAGGCTTTTTGTATCCGCTGAGCATCTTTAGCATCTTAAGCTGGTCTTCAAGAGGATAAGTCTCAGTAAGGTCTATTATATAGATGATTATGTCTGCGCATGTCCTTAACGCAAGGTATGACTGCATCTCGATATTGTTCATCTTATCCCTGTTAAGCGTGCCAGGAGTATCCAGAAGCTGGATCTTTTTTCCCTCACCTTCAAGATAAGATATGTTGATACCTTTGGTGGTGAACGAGTATGCGGCGATCTCTGGCTTTGAGCCAGTAAGCTTGAAAAGCAAGGTTGTCTTTCCGATGTTTGGGAAGCCGACTATACAGGCAGTTGAAAGTGAAGTCTTTACAGCAGGAAACTCCTTCATTGTTCTTCTGGCTTCTTCAATATACTTTAATTGGCCTTTTATCTGTTTAAGAAGAGAGGAGATACGGCCATAATACTCACTCCTGTATGTATTGATCTTTTCAAAGTGCTGGGTCTTCTTGATATGGCCAATATACATGCTGGAAAAACCGTCAATCTTGTCGATGACCCATTTGATAGCTCCAAGAGCACGCTTCAGTTCGTCATAATCCAATGTGTACATGATAAGCCTTTTGTAGAACTCTGGCAGGTCGTCGATCATCGGGTATGACCTGAGAATTATCGAAAGCTTATCTGTAAGAACGTTCCTGATTATGTCAATCTTCTGAAGCTCGATGGTCTTTGACTTTTCTATCCTGTCTTTCTTGATCTTGATGCTGCTTCTTGACATTTTTGCTTTCTCCTGCGCTCTTCTGAAAGCCAGGTCTAGGTAAAAGTCTGGTTCTTCTATCTTTTTGAGTGATTGGAAATTCATAAATACTCTAGGTTGATGCGTGGTATATAAACCTTTTCTAGGGCAAGGCTTAGTAGAAAATGTAGGTTAGCATCAATATGCGAAAGCCGATATACTGCTACATATAAGCTGACAGAGGGAGGGCTCCTCCGGAGATGTCAGCTTAGTATTATAAGCATATAGGCTGTAGCCGATGCTAACCCGAGCGTTAACGAGACTTTCTACTAAGCCCTAGGGCAAGATTTAAATAGGATAATATGGAATAATAAGGTTATGAAAGAGGTGATTTATCTTATCATAGCAATAGTGGTTATGCCTCTAGCATTTGCAGACGCAAATGTATTACTAACTCTAAAAGATGTGACTGACTTTGATAATATAAATGGTGTTGTTGTCAAAACCACAATAAATGATAAGGTTTCTAACCTGTACATACCAAAGGATGATATCCTGAAATTGGAGCTAGATGATGGTACATATATCATAAGCTTATTGATAGATGACCTTGACACCCCAGGGATGGATTATTACGGGATGCAGGAGGTAATTGTGAAGGATACCATAATCCAAAGGTTCTTAGTTTTCCCTGTAGGTTCACTAAATGGCATGGTCAAGGACCAGCTTGATAATGTTATTCCGAATGCAAAGATAAAATTTGAATGCAGCAAGGATATTGATATTGATTACCCAGAATACACAGATAATTTTGGGACATTCAATGTTGAAGCGCCTGAGGGGATCTGCACAGTGTATGCAAGGTCTGGAACAAAGGTTGCTGCAGGCCAGATCACTATTGAGAAAGGCCAGATGAGTGAAGTTGACCTTAAGATACAGAAAAGCTATTTTCCAACAGTTGAACTTGTTGCTGTCTTGGTGATAGTATGCATGATTGTTTTGGCTATTATATCTATTAAAAAGCGAAAAGTGAAGACAAAAGACAAGATCAAACAGGAGATACAAAAAGGCAAGATAAAACTTGGAAAAAGAGCAAAGGACATAATCGAAACCTTAAGAGACAGGGAAAAGGATATTGTCAATCTACTCATAGAAAATGGAGGTATGACACAGGCAAAGTTGCATCATGAGACTGGCCTTGCCAAATCATCGCTTTTCAGGGCTATACAAAGCCTTGAAAACAAACAGGTGATCACCACAAGAAAATCAGGAAAAGTGAAACACGTCCAGCTTTCAGATTGGTTTCTCGAGACTGCAAACCAGGGTTCCTGATCGTTCCAATCGTTCCACTATACCTATTTATATTGTTCCGCTTTTCCAGATACTACAAAAATTGTGAGGTTTAGATAAGATGAAAAAGATATTTGGTTTATTGATATTAAGTTTAGTGATTTTATCAAGTGCAGCAATGGCACTTAACTCAAGCATTGTATTTGATCAAAATGATACGCCGCCGTTTATCATAGCTATTTGGGATAAAGCTCCGGCATCTGATGTGGTTCTATCAGCACAGGTTACAACTGAACTGCAGCACCGCGGCTATAAGATCGCTGTTGGTACAGGAAAACTGTACAGTGAGATTAATGGGTTGAAACTTGATAACCAGGTAACTTTGGTGATATATGATGGAAAAGCCAAAATAATTGTTGGCGCAACATCACCATCCTCCCATGTCCTATTTGCAACAGATCTTGCCAAAGTTATGGATGGTTTGGGTGTAGGCGTAGGAAATCTGCTTTTAAGCAGCGAGGTAAAGTATAGTGATGTTAGCAGGTTGTTTGATACCAGCTCATGCACTGATTCAGATAGTGGTAGAGATTATTATACCGCAGGATATGTCCAGGAGTATGGCATAACTGTTTCTGATTATTGCACAGATAGCTATACTGTCAAAGAACTATACTGTGACGGCACATCAAGATCCACAACTTACAGATGCCCTGACGGATGCAGGGATGGAAAATGCCTTCCTGAGATAGGAAATCTGGACTTTAATTGTGATGGAGATATTGACTTTGATGATTCTGAGGTTATAAATGACCTATGGGAACAAGGTACAAAGATAGATATCAATTTAGTGACTGGTACGAAGTGCGCTAATTTGGCACAATATTTAGGAGACCTTTGGAAGGCGGGAATCACACAGATAGATATTGATATGGTTACAAACATTGCCAAGAAAGTCAAAGGATCTGAGACTGTAACTGTAAATAAAGAACAGGTCAAATGCGTTTTCAAAGGTTCAGAAACAATACAGGAATGTTATGCAGTTGAACCATATGATTATGATTGCAGCGGAAAAGAGGCGTGTGTAAATGATGTGATGGGCAGGAAAGGTGACACTATAACATGGAAGAGCACATGCGGCGGATACGCATACACAACAATTGATGGAAACAATAAGTATGCAGAATTTTCCTGCACTGAAGGATTGCCTGACCTTGCCATAAAGAACATGCAGGTTACGCAAAAGAAAGGAGAGTATGATATAACATTTTATGTAATAAATGTAGGTGCAAAAGCAGTGACTGGTAAATATGCTGTAACTGTATATTTTGACGGAGATAGTCTAGCTACCGGTTATGAGGATGAAACACTATCACCTGGCGATTCAAAATATTTCCAGTTTGGGTATGAAAACAAATTTGCAGGAAAGCATAAGATTTCTGCTCAGGCTGACTCTGAATCTAGGATAAAAGAAGCAGATGAGGAAAACAATCATGCATCTGTGATAATCGCCAGCGATATTGCAGAGTTGGAGGCTGACCTTGCAAACTACCCAGAGATCTTCCTGAAAAACGGGCTCCTGAACGGGTATATAGTTGTTGGAGACAATGCACCTTCCTCTGACGTGATCGCAGCTGTTGACATAGCAGAGAGCATCAGCCCATCTGAGATGCATATCAGCAAGCTTGCCAGCGAGATAAATGATCCTTACAACACCAACCTGATCGTGATCGGAAACGGATGCAATAATGTAATATCACGAAAACTGCTTGGGAATCCTAGTGATTGCAACGAATATTTTGATTCTGGAGAAGCCAGGCTTAAGATGTATGAGCATGACGGGCATTATCAGCTTCTTGTCGCAGGTTATGGGGAAAAAGAAACAAGGTATGCAGCTAACATCCTTGCAAACTGGAAATACTATGACCTTAAAGGTGATGAGATGAAGATATACCTAAACAAGACTGAGACCAAGATTGAGGTAGAAAACGAACTGCAATATGTCAGTCCAAGCAACGAGACAATGGAATATGTTGTTGAACCCACAGAAACATCTCCAAAAGTGCCAGCTGAAACAGCAGCATGCAACGGATGCAATGTTGATGGATCATGCATACCTTTTGGAACCAGGTTGGTCGAAGATGGAGAACCAAGATATTGTGACATAACTAAGTCTCTTGTTGCCCAGAAAGCAAAAACAGAATTGTGCCAGAACAATTACGAGTGCACAACAAACCAATGCAATGATGGGGTTTGCGGAAGCCTTTCTGAAGATCTTAAAGAGACAAAAGGGATGCTTTCAAAAGTCCTTGACTGGCTTTCCAGGATATTTGGCAAAGGATAAGTTTATATAATCTCTTTCTTTTCTTTTTTTCATGTTAGCAGCAATAGCGGGCTACTAAAGTATCAGTTTCTCATACTGTTAAGAGGCAGATATCATGCAACTAAAATCTCCAAGCATATTTATAGGCGTGCAGGGCAATGGTTATATCAGCTTTGGCTCTGGCCAGCCTGACCTTCCACCACCAAAAGAGGTTTATGATATACTTCCAACGTATAGAAGCTTTAAGTATGGACTGGTCCAAGGACAGGAAAACCTTAGGTCTGAGCTCACAAAAGAGGTTCCTCGGTCTAGAAAAGAGAACTTTGTCATCACGAACGGCGCTTCAGAAGCTTTGGACCTTGTTTTTAGAACCTTTAATCCC
>JAHJBD010000109.1 GCA_018813725.1 Nanobdellota archaeon
AGAAGCAATCTCATATGCCCTTTTTGCAGTACAAGTTTTTACACTTATACCCACCATATTAGTCTTATTATACCTAACCTCTTCAACCCGTTCATCAATAACCTTAACCTTATATTGTTTTGGAGTGATAGAAGCAAGATACAAAACAGGCATGGGTGGTGCAGGAAAGCCATACATCCCTTTGTTATACTTTGGCAAGATCAATGTTATTTCCTTACCAGCCATAATCTACCTCAAGATATTTATTAGTAAATAGGTTATAAAAAAATGATTTCATCCATAACCTCATGGTATTTTTTGTACCTTTCTCTTCAAATCTTCTGATTGATACAAAAACCCTATTTTTGTTGTCAAATACAAACCCAGAATACTTACTAGACCTCCTTACGTAATCAAAATCCTCACAAAAGGTTATCTTCTCATCAAAACCTCTGACAGATTTGTGCAACTTTTTGTTTGACACTATACAAGATCCGATGGCATATGGCTTAATTCTATGCAGAAGATAAAATAAGATATTAATCGTCATAAAAAATGCTTTATCATACCATTTTCCGTTATAAGGCAAAATCTTAACTGTTCCAAAACTAATGTTATTCATATTTTTGATAAAATCCTTACCAATAATTACGTCAGCATCCAAAAACAACAGTTGATTAAACCTAGCCTGAGATACACCAATATTCCTCTGAACAGAAACATTCCGTTTAGTAGAATTAACAAGTTTAATAGTTAACTTTTTACTAAAACTCTTGACTACTCTAGCAGTCCCATCATCACTATTCCCGTCCACAACAATAACTTCAAAGTGCCTAAATGTCTGTGAACAAAGACATGAGAGCAATTTACCAACATACTTCTCTTCATTGAGGGTTGGGATGACTACACTTATCATGCTTTCACCGCGCTTTTATAGTAACCTCTGGAAAGATAAATAAACTTCAGTAATTTAACAGGCTTATACCAATCACGTTTAAGCTGCCAGATTGTCCTCTGTAATATCTTAGGCCAGGAATAAAACTGTCTATAAGCCCAATTGATACCACCAAGAAGTTCATCAATGCTCATGTTCTTTGGTTTCACAAGATAATCCTTGACCAATTCCTTATCCTCATACAATCGTGTGCCAGGAAAAGCAGCCAAAGGATGGAAATTCACCATATCAATCTTATTCCGAAAACAAAACTTCAATGTGTCAGAAAATATTTTCTTATTATCGTGGTCAAAACCAAAGATAAATCCTGCCCAGACAATTATATTATTATCACGCAAGATCTTTATCTGTTTCTCATACAAAGACACTTTACATTTATCTGAAACTTCATTAATAGACTCCTGGTTAACAGATTCTATCCCAACAAATAATCTACGACAGCCAGACTTTTTAGCCAACCTAACAAACTTATCATTCCTTGCAAAATTAAGAGGCACCTGACCACCCCACTTGATCTTAAGAGGTATCAGCGCTTTAAACAGCTTTTCAGCATAACCAAAATCAGCTACAAGATTATCATCAACAAAGAACACTGACTTAGCCTTATTCAGCTTGATCTCTTTAACTACATCCTCAACAGGCCTGTGCCTGATCTTCCTTCCAGAAAACTTAGTCACAGAACAAAAATCACAGTCATATACGCATCCTCGCGATGTTTGGATAAGCAGCGGAATACTATATAACATGGACTTACGTTTCTGCCTATACTTTAACTTTACGATAGGCATCCTACCCATATCTGCATACCCACCATCATACATTTTCCCCAGTTTACCTTGCCTAAAATCCTCAATCACCTTTTTCCAAACACCCTCAGCCTCACCAACAACCACAGAATCAGCATGTTTCAAAGCTTCAGCAGCACAAAAAGTGGGATGCACACCACCGAGCACAACCTTGACCCCTTTATCCCTAAACATATCAGCGATCTTATAAGCGCTTGTAGCAGTAAAAGATGTACAGCTGATCCCAACAAGATCATAATTAAACCTTTTTATCTTGGTAAAATTAGTATCAATAACATCAACATCACAATCAGAAAGTGTAGCAAGTATACCAAGTGACAATGGAGTGATATGATAAGGCATTACATATTCAAACCTCGGTTGTATCAGCGCAATCCTCATAAGACCTCAAACCCATATTTCTTAGCTAATACTAAAATCTCATTTATCTTATCAACAGATATCTCATCACCTATTGAATAATCTTCATACCTTCCAGCAAGCGCAAGTATCATAGGCTCTGCCATGCATGCAAAAACAACATTAGGTGGACAGTCAAACTTCACACCGAGGTCCACAGCATGCGGCAGTTTGATCAGGCCGCCATCAATAACTTTAACATCCTTTCGGGTAACATTCTTCCTTATAGTGCTTGGTTTAGAAACATCAATAATAACAGAATTAGGAAAGAGCTTCTCCTCATCAATTATCTCTTTAGTGGTATTGGTAGTAGATACGATAAGGTCACAACCATAAAGCTCATCAAAATTATCCCTATTTACCTTACGAACATTAGGAATAAGTTTACATAACCCTTTTCCGATAGAACCATCTGCACCTACGATAGCTATTTTTTCATACTTCACCCTTTTTATCTGCTCATAGACTGCTCCGATAGTATAAGCCCTCCCAGTTGTAACATTGATACTAACCTTTCCCAAAAGATCCTTACCTTGCGCTGTAGCTATAGCAGAAAAAGCTCCCAAACTGATTATCTTTACACCAAGCTTCGCAGCAACCTCACAAGTCTGGATGATCCTTTTCAGCACAAAATCATGGTCTAGATCAAGCATCTGCTCTGAAGTTAACGGACAGCCCACAAAATAACCCAGAAGACCATTTACAGAAAACTCTGAAATCTTGTAAGGCTTTTTCATCTTTATCAGCTGGTTTATCAAGAAAGTTGGTAGCGGCCTAGTAAGGGGCGTTACCCTATCCATATACCTAGCTGTAAGTGGATGTATCAAAAACCCAAAAGTCATTTAAACACCTTTTTCTTATAATAATTAAGCAGCCTTCCCTCAAACAGATCAATTAGTCTCGCCTTATACAAGAAATATGCTGTCCTTTTTACCCAAAGGCTTTTCTTAAGTTTCCATCCAAGTTCAGACTTCCACATCCTGTCATATTTATGCAAAGATTTCCCATCCACTACATGGCTTACAGCAGCTTTCCCAGCCATCCTTCCGCTCATAAGAGCATAATATATACCATCACCTAAAGCAGCGCCCACAAAGCCTCCAGCATCGCCACAATAGATCATATTGTCAGTCACAGTATTCATCGGCCCGGTAACAGGTGTTCGACCAGCAATCTGTCGTAACAATTTGGCCCCAGAATAATATTTCTCATAATACTTAGCAAGCTCTTTCTTCACATTCAATCCTTTGCCAATATAACTAACTCCAATTATGGTACTGGAAAGCTTAGGAAATGCCCAGAATAGTCCAAAATTGTCCTGCAAGGGTTCAAACAAGACATCATCAGATGATTTAGCTGCAACTTCATATCCATAGGAAGTATAACACTTACCCTTTGAAACACCAGATGCGTCAATTATCACTTTGCCAGAAACCTTTCCAGTAGAATCTTCAACATAACCATTCCTTATCTTAACACTACACCCATACTTGATATTCTTCCCCTTTGCCATACCCTTCTGTAGACCAAGCCTATCAATATGCGCAATCTTCTTATCAATAATATGGTCTTTATCCAATCGAATTATGATCTTATCAGACACAGCTAATGGCTTAATACCAAGCTTAACCTTAGCCAAACTCTCAAGACTGATACCTTCACCGCAATTTATACTATATTCCTTCTGCTTCTCAAAACACACATAATCTACCCCTGCCTTATCAAGTTCAGCAACAGCTGAGAGCCCGGCAAGCCCTGCGCCAACAACAATCACATCATGCATCATACCACCTAGGCTTTACACCATACTCTGATTCATAACCCGTATTAAAAGTCATTTTATTCCACACATGCTGCATCCCAAGCTTCATTATCTTTTGCGCCAAAGAAATCTGGATGCTCCTTTTCCTTGCATCCTTCTCAAGCACCACACGACGTATCAAGTTTCCAGGCCTAAGCAAAACATAATCAACTAAAGTATACTTAAACCATCTATCGAGTTGTTTTCTTGAAAGGTGATTAGTAGACAGCACAGGAAGGTGCAAATTATACTTCCTAAGGTCAGTAACCTCAAGTTTGTTCTTATAATCATTCCACAGCTCTGTTCCAGGATAAGGCGTATAAGGAAGGATAAATACCATATCAGCAAAGGTAGAATGTATTATCCGATTCAACCGTTTCAGGCTTTTCTTATCATCTGAGGGAAGGCCATAGATAAATGAAGCGATGGAATATACCTTAGGATATTTACTCAATATCTTAAACGCCTTTTGCTGTATCTGAAAATCATTATTCTTCTTCTGCAAGAACTTAAAATCCTTATCTTCAAACCTTTCCACACCAATAACTGCCTGAACAAGACCAGCCTGAGCAGCTTTCTTCATCACACCAATCTTTTCATCACGTACCACACAATCAGCACGCATCCAGGTTGTATGGTTAACGTGAATATTATTATCAACCAAAAGCGAACAATATTCCTTTGTCCATTTAGGATCTAGGTTCCATGTTCCATCTGCCCAGTTTAATGTTTTACGATGATATTTTTTAACAAGAATTTCAGTCTCCTCAAAAGAACGAGATGCAGACTTTGTCCTGTAAAATGGCTTATCATTGCAAGACATCTGTTTCCAGATGCTGCAAAAACTGCATCCACCGGTACAACCACGGCCATGTTCTATCGCTGAAAATGCCTTATGATTAGTACTATGAGCACCATAAATCTCCATAGGCAATAGGTCATAAGCAGGAAGCGAAAGTTCATCTAAATCCTTAATAAGTGGCCTATCTTTATTGATATGCAAGTTTCCATTTTTTTGATAAGCAATACCTTTAACCTTAGAAAGATCCTTACCGATATTTTGCAAAAGCTCAAGTAGACTATACTCACCTTCACCCTTTACAATATAATCAAATGGAAACTTCCTAAAACTGTCCTCGATCATGTTAGAAAAATAATACCCACCTCCAATGGTAATCACAGAATAATCTACCTCTTTTGCCAACCGAACCAGCTTTATCGCTTCATAAGCAGAAGCAGCTTCATCTCCAACACATACCACATCTGGCCTTCTACGTTCCAACTCTCTTCTAAGTGACTTCCACCCTATCTGAAGAGGCAAACAATCAAGTATAGAAACCTCAAAATCATTGTCACGCAGCACTGCTGCCATAGAAGCAAAGCCGAGTGGCTGCCAAAAGCTGCTGGATTCAGAATTCATCGGCCACATATATCTAGGCGGCCTTACAAATAATACTTTCATTTCCCCCAGGATCAGCATAAATACTATGTATATAATATTTTCCAAAAAGAATATATACTAACTAGATATAAGTAAGCCGAGGTGAGTCCAAATGGGTTGCTGTGGCGGAAAAAAGTCTAAAAAATAAGATTTTTTAGGTCATAAAAACTTTGAAAGAAGTTTTAATAAAACTAAGAAATAGTTGTGATTACTGGTCCACTATATTCTTTTCCTTTTATTTTGTTCTTTTTAAAATATATCTCATAAATATCTTCTGCATCACCTTTAGCTATGCTCTTTTTGACAACCACCTTAGCATAACCAGTTTCACCATTTGCAGCAATCTTTCCTATAATATCAATAACAACCTGTCCTAGGTAAGGAGACTTCTTGATGCCTTCCTCAAATGGACTTTTTAGGTTTTTTATCACCAGTTTTTTATCATCCTTGCTTACAAGATTAAAAGAACAGCCTATCTTGTTCATAGAATCCTTGATCGCTTCCTGTATCTGATGCAATTGAAATATATCGCTGCTATAATAAGCCTTATACTTATGCAATATTATCTCAGCCATCTCTTCTGAAGAGTTATTGATGACAGACCTTATATCCTTTCGGTCAATATTGCTGCACACATTAAGGATCAATTGCCTAAAAAAGAACTCTTTATTCACTTCAACAGGGATGTACCACAATTTGGCCATACCAAACTGCCTGAAATCTATAAGGGCCTTTTCCTTAATGATGGCCAGGTATTTGATTATTGTCATCCTATTTAGCCCAACAAGATTTGCAATTTCAGAAGAGGTAACTCCAATTGGGTGCTTTTTGATAACATCAACAATCTTATTCTCTATTTCAGACCCCATATTCATAAATAAGAACTGCTGATATATAAAGATTACCATTATTACCTATCATTATTGATAATCAATAAGCGAAAGCTTTATATATATGGCAAGATATATTAGCAATTCTCAGCCCAAAAGTATCGAGGGCATCGAGGAGGTGTTAAGCAAATGGACAAAAAAATAGGACATTACTCCTACATCATTGGAGTGATTTTAGCGATAGTCCTAGGCCTAGCTTCTCCATACTTAGGCTCAGCTCAGGTATGGCTAGCAAGCATTTTAGTTGTATTAGGTCTAGTAGTAGGTTTCTTGAACGTTACAGGGAAAGAGACAAAGGATTTCTTGATAGTATCTGCAATATTGATATTTACAATATATGCAGGAAACTCAGCTATGCAGCTTGGCGCAGTTGAAGTTATCGGCAGCTATATCAAGGATATCT
Organism: Nanobdellota archaeon; assembly: GCA_018813725.1. Taxonomy (GTDB): domain Archaea; phylum Nanobdellota; class Nanobdellia; order Woesearchaeales; family JAHJBD01; genus JAHJBD01. The sequence continues at coordinate 6,675 of JAHJBD010000109.1, forward strand.
TTGTGCAGCTGATGGCATTTATAGTGCCTGCAACAGTTGTAGTAGCATTGAAGGACGTCCTGAGCATGGCTCAAGGATAAATTTTTTTATTTTTTTCCTTTAATTTTTTATATTGATACTATTTCTATGCAATTTATGGAGATTGTAAAGGGAATTGAGATAATTGATCTTTCAATATACCTCAGAAAATACAACACATTGATTATCTCCGACACCCACATAGGATATGAAGAATCACTAAACAAGAGCGGAATATTTATCCCAAGGTTCCAATTTAAAGAGATTATCCAGCGCCTAGAAGGCATCTTTAAACAACTAAAGGCCACTACCAAGAACCAATTAGACAAAATCATCATTAATGGAGACATAAAGCATGAATTTGGCACGATCTCTGAGCAAGAATGGAGACATACCCTGCAGCTCCTCGACTTCTTAAGCAAGCACTGCAAAGAGATTATCCTCATAAAAGGCAACCATGATAAGATAATTGGCCCTATTGCTGAAAAAAGAAACATTAAGGTAGTTGATCAATTTACCTTCGATACAATACTAATAACCCATGGACACATAGTGCCTAATTTAAGATCATATAAAACAATCATTATTGGACATGAACATCCAGCAATCAGCATACATGATACAATTAGAACCGAGACATACAAGTGTTATCTAAAAGGAACATACAAGAAAAAAACACTGATTGTCCAGCCGGCATTCAATCTTGTGACAGAAGGAACTGACGTATCAAAAGAAAAGCTGTTAAGCCCATTCTTAAAACAAAGCCTTAAGAATTTTAATGTTTATGTTGTTGCAGAAGACAAGGTATTGGATTTTGGTAAGATCAGAGGTTTAATTCCTAGACATATCCCTTGATAATCTTTATCTGTAAACTTTACCCAAAAGATCAGACTTAGTGATCAGCCCTTTGAGTATCCCTTCATCAGATACTAGGACAAGCGGAAAAAACTGGAGAAGACTGGACACAACGCTCACAGATGTCTTTCGTGAGATAACTGGTGGTGAATCATCCATTATGTCTTTAACCTTCTTGCCTTTACCTTCAAGCATAGCATTAAGTATGACTGATTCTGAAACCAAACCAACTGATTTTTCTTCCTGTATTACAGGCAATTGAGAGATACTATGCTTTCTCATAACATCGATGGCATTCTTAATAGTGCTCTCAGGACCGACAGAGATTATCCTTGCAGTCATAACATCTTTTGCCTTAAGCTCTTTATGCTTGCCAAAATCTTTGAGCGCTTGAAATATCTTCTGGGCATTTGAAAAAGTAGGGTCAAGCCTTCCTGATTCAATCTTAGCGATCAAGCTTTGTGAAACATTGGCTGCTTTGGCCAATTGATTCTGGGTCATCCCCAGCCTTTTTCTTATCTGTTTGATCTCTTCAATTTCCATGATAAGGAATATTACAAGCCCATTTATATTACTTTCGGAATTACTTATTTTTAAACTCTTCCATCTTGTCTTCACAGCACAAAATCCACTCATCCCCAAACGCCATTCTGATCACCTCTTCAACTTTAATAAAGTTAGATATATATAGCTATTCTATAATTTATATATAGAATTCGAAAAATTTATATAGTTATGATCTCAGAGACCACAATATGCATACTAGAAAGATACAATCTGTGGGTGGTTCAACCTATTCCATAACTTTACCCAAACAATGGGTTATAAAGAATAGGCTTAAAGAAAAAGACGCACTTTCCATCATTGAGAGGAATGATATGACCCTCTTAGTTTCTCGCGCAGGTGTTACCAAGAACTCAAGCGAGTCTATTTCGGTTAACCTTGAAGAGTATCCAGATAATATTGAACAGATAATATTTACATTATACTATTTGGGGATAGAAAACATAAATCTCTTCACAAAACAGGAGATTGCCAAGCATACCAGAGCACAGATAAGAAAAGCACTGGAACACATGGGTGGGACAGAGATTATCTACGAAGACCGTAAGAAGATCAGCATTAAGACCCTGCTGGACAAATCAAAGGTAGATATAAAGCAGATAATCTTCAGGATGAGCCTGATAATCGAATCTTCAATCAACATATTTTTTGAAGACTTTGAAATACAAGAGATAGGGCTTAATGAAAGTGAGCTCGACAGGCTTTACCATCTGACTGCTAAGATAGTGACACTATCCCTAATTAACCCAGAGGTGTTGATATCTTCTGGCATAGTCAATGTATCGTCAATCCCCTCATATCTTTTGATATGCAAAAGACTTGAGAATATGGGAGACGGTATAAACCACCTGGCAGAGTATCTTGATAGGACTAGAGTTGAAATCAAGGGCATTAAACACGTGTTTGATTCTATGTCAGCTTCGCTTAAGCTCAGCATACAATTTTTGCTCAATATGCAGAAAAAGGTTTATAGTAAGACACCACCAGAGACAATAAAGGTATTAAGACAAAGTATATTTAGCATAAAAGATAGGGCAATACAGGATTATTTGGATGATATGCTCAGATTTCTGATAAATATCGAAGAGGAAACAGTAAACATATCTTTTTTTAATCAATTGATAGCAAAAGGCAACCTTTGATTATTCCGATACGAATATTCTTTTCAAATACCTTTTTAAAAGACCAAAAGTCCTATATTCAAATGGAATACTGACAATAGTAATTCTTAGGAGGACTTAAAATGGGAAAAATAACATATGTAACAAGTGAGAGTGTAACTGAAGGTCACCCAGATAAGGTATGTGATCAGATATCTGATGCAGTATTAGATGAATTGTTCAAACAGGATCCTTATTCAAGGGTAGCTGTCGAATGCCTAACTACAACAGGTTCAGTCCATGTTGCAGGTGAAGTAACAACCAACGGCTATGCAGATGTGCAAAAGATAGCAAGACAAACATTAAAGGATATTGGTTACACAGACCCACAATTTGGGATTGATTGTGATGATGCTGGTGTATGGGTAGCGATACACGAGCAATCTCCAGATATTTCTCAAGGAGTTTCAGAAGATACTGGCGAACATAAAGAACAAGGAGCAGGAGACCAAGGCATGATGTATGGTTTTGCATGCGATGAGACACCTGAACTGATGCCTTTACCTATCATGTTAGCACACAAATTGACAAGAAGGCTGGCCTATGCAAGAAAAGAAGGGATTATCCCTCACTTAGGACCAGACGGAAAAAGCCAGGTTTCTGTTGAGTATGATGACGGCAAACCAAAAAGAGTTACTGCAGTAGTTATTGCACAGCAGCATAAAGCAGAGATCTCAGAACAAGACTTAAAAGAACAGATAATGGAGCATGTAATAAAGCCGATTGTTAAAGAATGGGTGGACGAAGATACATTATACCATATCAATGCTACTGGCGCTTTTGTAGTAGGCGGACCTGAAGGAGACACAGGAGTTACAGGCAGAAAGATAATCGTTGATACCTATGGTGGAGTAGGAAGGCACGGTGGCGGTGCATTCTCTGGAAAAGACCCAACAAAAGTTGACAGGTCAGGCGCATATGCAGCAAGATATATCGCTAAGAATATTGTTGCAGCAAAGCTTGCCGAAAGGTGCGAAGTGCAGCTTTCATACGCTATTGGCGTTGCAGAACCAACATCAGTTAATGTGGACTGCTCAGGCACCAACAAGATTGATGAAGCAAAGATTGCGCAGCTTGTAAGAAAACACTTCCCACTAAAACCTGCAGACATACTAAAACAGCTTGATCTTAGAAGACCTATATACAAAAAGACTGCAGCATACGGCCACTTTGGCAGGGAAGATCCTGATTTCAAGTGGGAAGCAACTGATAAGGCAGAGATCCTTAAGAAAGAAGCTGGAATTTGATCCCATCTTTTTTTTCTTTATTCTCTTCTTAATATTATATCAAAAAAGTATACAACTACTATTGGCACTAATGCAACAGCAAGATGGCTGATAAACTCATCTTCTAGGTGTGAGAAAAATGTTAAGAATGAAAACTGGACCACAGTATTAAACTCAGGTGAAAGCAGCAATAACCCTGCAGCTACAACTATCATACCCTCAACGATCTCTCTGTACCATTTGTGCGCCTTAAATGACATGAAGATCATATAAGCTCCGTGCAATACAGCAAACAGGCCGATTATTACTGAAATGATAGAAAAATGTGTCTTGTAAAGGAATGAGAATAGCATGCTGAAAAATGGGTAAGTTTTTGAGAGCATCAGCAATATCGCAAAAACTAGTATACCCAGCTGCATCCACCTAAGTATTGAGATATGGTTAGCCACAAAACCAAAAAGTGATATATACTATAAAAGATTTTCTTATTGAAAAATTCACCAAGCATTTTTCTGGGGTTTAATACCCCACCATTTATGGTGAATTTTTTAATTCCTAAAACTTTCCAACTATATTAGCGAGCCGTAATACAAAGAAATCCATTGGATTTCTTGTACACAAAGACTTCGTCTTTGTTGTACCCCAA
>JAHJBD010000110.1 GCA_018813725.1 Nanobdellota archaeon
CTGCTTGCAGAGAAAGTCGAAGACCTGATAAAAAAACAAGGCCTTGACGTCAAGCTTGTCATTGTTGACAGCCTGACAGCCCATTTCAGGGCTGAGTTTGTCGGTAGAGGCACATTAGCAGACAGGCAGCAGAAGCTAAACAAGCATATGCATATCTTGAGCAGGCTTGCATCGACAAACAACCTTGTAGCTTATGTTACAAACCAGGTGATGGCAAAACCAGACACTTTTTTTGGCGACCCGACAGAAGCTATCGGCGGCCATGTGGTAGGACACAACAGCGCTTTTCGTATCTACTTAAGAAAAGGAAAGAAAGGCACAAGAGTTGCAAAGCTTGTTGACAGCCCAAACCTCCCTGATGGCGAAGCTACCTACATGGTAACAGAGCAGGCAATAACAGATGCATAGAAACTTTTTTATTTATCTTCTTTTTCTTTATTATTATGGACTCTTATCGGAAAGAATTGTGGTTTGAAACCCCAAAAAGAAGGCAGTTGATCAACATCACAGAAGACATAAACCAGTGCCTCAAAGAATCAAAAATAAGTGAAGGTCTAGCATTGGTAAACGCGATGCACATCACTTCTAGCGTTTTCATCAACGATGACGAGCCTGGACTGCATGCTGATTTTGAGAAGTGGTTAGAACACCTAGCTCCTGAAAAACCATATGACCAATACCAACATAACAGTTACGAAGACAATGCTGACGCTCACCTAAAACGGACAATCATGGGAAGAAGCGTAACAGTGGCAATAACCAAAGGAACATTGGATTTTGGCCCATGGGAACAGATCTTCTATGGTGAATTTGACGGAAAAAGAAAAAAGAGGGTCTTGGTAAAGATTATAGGAGAATGAGGCTTTTTATTGCGATTGACCTTGAAGATGATGATTATTTCAAGAATATCCAGGCACAGCTACCAAACACAGGACTCAATAAGACCAAAACTTACCATCTCACCTTGAAGTTCTTAGGCGAAGTAGATGACGAAACTCCAATTGCTAAAAAACTTAAGAAGATTACCCTAAATCCTTTTACACTGACCACAGACAATATAGGCATTTTTGACAATGAAAACTATATTCGTGTAATCTGGTTAGGCATAAAAGAAAATGAATCTTTAGTCAAATTACAGGCGTTAGTAGAAGAATCACTTAAAGAGTTCAATTTCAAGAAAGATTTCAACTTCCACCCTCATATAACCTTAGCAAGGGTAAAATCTATCCCAAAAGAACAAAAGCAGGATTTTGTAGATGCAGTTAAGGCAGTACAATTTGAAAATAAAGACTTCAACATAAAAGAATTCAAGCTTATCAAGTCAGAGCTTACACCAAAAGGCCCAGAATACACAAGTATCTTTACGATACCTTTATAAATCAATTATTATTCTATCAATGTATTACCGACGCAATCAGCGTGACTATACGCAGGTTGCACAGCTGTCTGAGGTTATAAAAAAGACAGAAGCGTAATGGAGATATAAAAATGGCAGATGAACAATTTTTAGTAGCACAGGATGTATACCTTAAATCAGGCATACATATAGGCACAAAATTCAAGACCAAGTATATGGAACAGTTCATATACAAGACAAGACCAGATGGTCTAAGCGTACTGAACCTGCAGAAGATTGACGAAAGGATCAAGGTAGCAGCTAATTTCTTGGCACAGTATGAGCCAGAAGATATATTGATAGTCTCAAGAAGGGAAAATGGCTGGAAATGTGTTAAAGCTTTCAACAAATCAACAGGTATCGAGGTTGTAGCAGGAAGATATCCTCCTGGAACATTGACAAACTCAGCACTGAGCATATTTAAAGAATTTAAGGTATTGCTTGTGACAGACTCATGGCCTGACAGGAACGCAATCCTTGACGCAATCAAGGTGGGCATACCAGTTATCGCATTATGTGACACAAACAACCAGTCAAACAATATTGACCTAGTTGTCCCATGCAATAACAAAGGCAAAAAAAGCCTTGGTCTGTTCTTCTGGATACTTGCAAGAGAATACCTAAAGTCAAAAGGCAAGATTGCATCAGATGAAGAATTCAAAGAAAGCTTAGACGATTACAGCGAAGAATAAGCCTTTTTTATTTTTTTAAATTAATTTTTTCAGATCTGATATAGCTTCTTTAAGGTCCTTATTCTCAAACAACACCTGATAAGTCTGTTCTGTAAGCGGTAGATCAAGCCCATTCTTTGCAGCAAACTCATGCACTGCTTTTGCAGTGTGCACACCTTCAGCTACCATGCCCCCCATCTCTTTCTGGATATCTTCATAACTTTTCCCTTCACATATCTTTTGTCCGACAAACCTGTTCCTGCTGTGCTTAGAAGAGCATGTTGCTATAAGGTCTCCGACGCCAGCAAGCCCGTATATTGTCTTCTTTTGTGCACCAAAATACCTTCCAAAAGAATTCATCTCTGTCAGGCCATAGGTCATTATCGCCCCTAATGCATTATCACCAAATCCAAGGCCAGCAACAACGCCAGTAGCTATTGCAGTTATGTTCTTGAAAGCAGCGCAAATCTCAACTCCTATCACATCATCATGCCCATACACCTTAAAATTATCTGTCTCAAAAAGCTTGATCAATTCTGGCAGATGATGAGGATCCTCACAAGCGATAACTGTCGCAGTAGGAAGGCCCCGTATTACCTCTTCAGCATGGTTTGGTCCAGAAAGCACAGCAACTGTCCTTTCAGGCAGCACTTCTTCGATTATAGTGGATATCCTTTTGCATGTTCCTTGTTCAATGCCTTTAGATACATTTATTATTATTGCATCTTTCGAGATATATGGTGCAAACTTTGACAACGTTTCCCTAACATATTGGCAAGGTATTGCATTGATGATATATCTTGAACCCTTCACATCTTTATACTCATTCACAAATTTAAGATTTTCAGGCAGCTTGAATCCTTTGTTGAACCAGGTGTTCTCCCTCTGTTTCTTTAAAATGTCAAACAGCTCTTTCTCTCTTACCCACAACTTCACATCATTCTTATTATTAGCAAGGAGCCTTGCTAAAGTTGTTCCCCATGAACCAGCACCTATCACAGTTATCATCCTTCATACCTCTTACCAGCAAGTCTTGCGATATCTTTCATAATATCATCAGTGACTTCTCTGATGACCTTCTTATCATTCTGCTTGCCATAATATTTTTCAAAATACATCAATTTTCCGATAGTTACAGTAGCTCTTTTTAACCTAGGTATCCATTTACCCTTGGGCAGTATCTCAAAAGAACCATTTATTCCTACCGGAAGAACAGGAACCTTAGCAGCTAATAAAAGCCGAGCAACCCCTGTCTTTCCTCTTTGTATCTCTCCAGTCCTTGTCCTTGTACCTTCTGGATATATTGCGATAATCTCACCATTCTTTAGCGCTTCAACAGCATGCTTCAAAGCATCCTCTCCACCAGCTTCCCTGTCAATAGGTATTGCCTGAAGATAATTATGCCAAGTTCTTTGTATAAAACTGTCAAAATGTTCTTTCTTTGCGATAAAATGCATAACCCTATTTAGCTTTGGAGTGATCAATGAACCAAGGAAAAAATGGTCAAGATAGCTTCCATGGTTTGCAGCTACAATGAAACCAAAATTATCTTTTGGTAGATTCTCTACACCAATGACCTTCTTGGTCCATAGCTTCATTATTGCTGGAATTACTCTTTTAGTTATAGGATATACCATTTTTAGTGATTATATTCCTGTCCAGTCAGTTTTGCAATATCTTTCATGACTGTCCTGGCTATATGCTCCTTATCATCTGTTTTGAAATATAAAGGTTTACCTATCTTCACCTTGCATCTCCCCAAACCTGGGAATTTCTTGCCCTTTGGCCAAACATCATATGACCCTATGATTCCTATGGGCACGATTGGTGCTTTTGATTCAATGGCAAGGCGGGAAACTCCAAGATGACCTTTTTGCAGATTACCATCGCTAGTCCTATGGCCCTCTGGAAATATTCCAACTATCTCCCCTTTCTTTAGATATCCTAAAGCAGCCTGAAAAGCTTTTTCATTTATCTCTTTCTGCTCCTTTGACTTGTAAACCCTGATAGGTATAACTTCTCCATGCTCTAACCATTTTTTTAATAATCCTTTTCTCATATAACTATCATTGCAGTAAACATGGACAAACTTGTGGAGGTGCCTTATCACAAATACTGGCATGATTATATCATCAAGATAGCTTCCATGGTTTGCTGCGCAGATAAATCCGCGTTCCTTTGGAAGGTTTTCAAGCCCGCTTACCTCTTTGACCCATATCTTAAGGATTAGTTTATACAATCTTGTTGAGATTCCTAATACCATGCTGATAGTATTTACCATGCCGGCTTATAAAGTTTTTGAAGTTTTAAGCTCTTCAATCATCGCAGGTATCACCTTGTTCAGGTCTCCTACAATCCCATAATCTGCTACAGAAAAAATCATTGCGTTTGGATCCTTATTGATCGCGATTATTGTCTCAGAATTCTGCATCCCCGCCCTGTGCTGTATCGCTCCTGATATTCCGCATGCAATGTATAATTTTGGCCTTACTGTCTTTCCAGTCTGCCCAACCTGGTGATCCTTTGGCACCCAACCAGCATCAACTACAGCACGCGAAGCTCCGATCTCTGCCCCAAGCTCTTTTGCAAGCTCTTCAATTATCCTAAAATTCTCAGCGCTTCCAACCCCTCTTCCGCCAGAGACAATTATCTTGGCATCTTCAAGGTTAGCAACTCTCTTTGCTTCTTTAATTACTTTCAAGACTTTAACCCTATTATCTTCACTTATAGAAACATCAACCTTGACAACTACCCCATTTCTCTCCTGCTTGTCAAGCATCTTCATGATACCTGGCCTTACAGTAGACATCTGAGGCTTATGGTTAGGGCATTTGATCTGCGCCATGATATTTCCGCCAAAAGCAGGCCTTGTCTGTATCAATAGCCCATCCTCATCAATGTCAAGTCCTGTGCAGTCAGCAGTAAGTCCAGTTGATATCCTTTGAGCGATCCTTGGCGCAAGGTCTCTTCCTATATGTGTTGCACCATATATCACGATCTGCGGCTTTTCCTTTGTTATCATGTCACAGATTATCTTAGTATATCTTAGTGTCTCATAATTCTTTAATAATATAGTTTCAGCAACATAAACCTTGTCAGCTCCAAGCGAGATAAGCTCCTGGCTTAACCCTTCATCCTTTTCACAAAGCAATACTGCCCCGACTTTAACACCAAGTTTCTCAGCAAGTTCTCTTGCCTTACCTAATATCTCAAGCCCGACCCTTGCAAACCTTCCATTACGCTGCTCTGCAAAGACCCAAACCTCATTGCCTTCTTTTACAGTATCAACTGTCTTCACTTCCTTAGTATCATCATATATTTCAATATAACCGCTGTTTACAGCATGCTGTAATTCAAGTGATTTCTCAACATCAACATAATCATCACCAAGGCTTAGCATTACACCATCTATGACAAGCATCGATCCTGGATAATTGTCAGTCAATTTCACTTTTACCATATTAAAACTCCTGAAATATCTCCTTTTCTTTTAATATCTGGATTATCTTTCTAGCCTGCTCTTTTGGCTGTCCTTCAATCTTCTGGCCCTGTCCTTTTCTTGGCGGCACAAAAGTCTTTTTTACAGCAGTTGGAGACCCTTTTATCCCAATCTTCTCAACCTCAGCACCTATATAGTCAGCAGTCCATTTTTTGATCTCTGTATCATATGCCTTGTCAATACCCTGAAGCGTAATATACCTTGGCTCATTGATCTCTTTTACAACTGTGATAAGGATAGGGAGTTCAGCTTGTATTATCTCAAACCCGTCTTCCATTGCTCTTTCCAGGTTTAGCTTTGAACCTTCAAGGCTGATTTTTTGTACATATGTAACCTGCGGCAGACCAAGATTCTCAGCAAGCTGTGGTCCGACCTGTGCAGTGTCACCGTCAATTGCCTGTCTTCCGCATATTATCAGGTCATGATCTATCTTTTTCACAGCCGCTGCAAGTACATTTGCAGTAGCCCATGTATCAGAGCCAGCAAACTTAAAATCACAAAGTAATATTGCCTCATCAGCACCCATTGCAAGAGCTTCACGTAGCGCTTCTTCAGCCTGTGGAGGCCCCATAGATAATACCACAACTTTGCCATCGCCTTTGATCCTAAGCGCAGCTTCGATAGCATTCTTATCCTCTGGGTTTATTATTGAAGGCACACCTTCTCTGATCAGTGTCCCTTTGACTGGATCTATCTTGATATCATTTGTATCTGGAACCTGTTTGATGCATACTATGATATTCATCCTAAAAACCCCTTCCAAACATTTCATTTGCAATCACTAATTTCTGGATCTCAGTAGTTCCTTCATAGATCTCAGTGATCTTAGCATCACGATAGAACCTTTCTAATGGATAATCTTTCATATAACCATAACCGCCATGTATCTGTATCGCCTGCCTTGTTACTTCCATCGCAACATCGCTGCCATAATATTTTGCCATCGCAGCAGCTTTGATATAGTTCTTGCCCAGGTCTTTGATATAAGCAGCCTTTAAGCAAAGCATACGTGCAGCTTCGATCTTTGTTGCCATCTCAGCCATCTGGAACTGTATTGCCTGAAATTTCTTCAGAGGCCGTCCAAACTGCTCCCTCTCATTGACATACTTAAGACATTCATTAAATGCTGCTTGTGCAATACCTACTCCTTGCATACCTATCCCTATCCTACCAGAATTAAATACGCCCATGGCAATCTTAAACCCCTCGCCTTCTTTGCCGCCAATTAGGTTTTCTTTAGGAACTCGCATATCATCAAACACCAGTTCGCAGGTATTTGAACCTCTTAATCCCAGCTTATCCTCTTTTTTGCCTACTTTAAATCCTGGTGTATTTTTGGTCTCAATGCCAAATATGGACAGGCCCTTATGCTTTGCAGAAATATCTGTTGTAACAACAATAGGTACAAAATCGCACTTTCCACCGTTTGTGATAAATACCTTATTGCCGTTAATTATGTAATCATCGCCGTCTTTTACAGCAGTTGTCTGTACATTGACAGCATCTGAACCAGCATTAGGCTCAGTCAATGCAAAAGCGCCAAGCCATTCTCCTGATGCAAGTTTTGGAAGCCATCTTTGCTTCTGTTCTTCAGTAGCATGGTTGACAATAGGGTAGCAGCAAAGTGAAGTATGCGCACCCATGGTAACAGAAGTTGAAGCGCATGCACGAGACACCTCTTCCATGATAAGTGTCTGAGAAACATTATCAAGCTCAGCTCCACCATACTTTTTAGGGATAGAAACACCCATTATCCCCATCTTAGCCATTTTCTTGATCTGCTGGATAGGGAATATCTGTTCATGGTCAATATCCTGAGCATAAGGGATGATTTCCTTCTCAACAAAATTCCTGATAGTATGATAGATCATCAATTGCTTTTTAGTATAGTTAAAATCCAAGTGTTATCCCCAGGCACGAGTATTATTGCTGCGTTTTTAAAGTTTTCCAGTCTATAATAAATAGTTTGATTATTGAAAATCTCGCCATGCGGGATTTTCCTTTGGGTTGAATACCCCGCACCTTAGTACGAGATTTTCAATTCAAAGAAAAGCACTGCTTTTCTTGAACACGAAATCATTGATTTTGTTGTTCCTAAAACTTTCCAACTATATTAGCGAGCCGTAATACAAAGAAATCCATTGGATTTCTTGTACACAAAGACTTCGTCTTTGTTGTACCCCAA
>JAHJBD010000111.1 GCA_018813725.1 Nanobdellota archaeon
ATCCATATACCTTGCCTGCGACAGATGAATGGGCGCAAAATTCTGTTGAGAATGCATTAAAATCACAGATTGCAACACAGATCAACCAGCAGTATCCTAACCTTCCTGCTGCAAACAAGCAAAAGCAGATAGATGATGAATATGAAAAGATGCGGAATGAAAGGAAAACTGAGATTGATCAGCAGATTGAAGCAACATCAAATTATTTCAAGTCAAGGTTACAGAATGAAGATGGTCAAACTTACCTTCTTGCAATAGATCCATACCTATGGTATGGAGAAGCCAGGAATATCATCAATAATGGGCATCCAGGTGATAAGCTGGTCGATGGCAAGCCAGTATATACGTTAAGGGACGGAAGGTTTGATAAGCCAATAGAGTTCTTGCTGCACCCTTGGATAATAGCTTATACTTATAAATTCATGAAAGTATTTGATAAGAGCACAACAATTTTACAGGCAGCATTTATCATACCATTATTACTTATCGCACTTTCAGTAATCCCTGCTTTTTTTATAGGAAGAAAGATTGCTGGAAATGTTGGAGGAGTGTTTGCAGGTTCTTTGCTTGCGCTTAATGCAGCGCTTCTTGGCAGGACACCTGCTGGCTTTTCAGATACAGATGCTTATAATATTGTATTGCCAGTTTTTGCTGCGTGGTTCTTTGTTGAGGCTTTCAAAGCAAAAGATCTCAAGAAAGAGGTTATGTGGAATATTCTTGCTGGCTTGTCACTCGGCATATTTGCAGTATCTTGGGGAGGATGGTGGTATACTTTTGATTTCATATTGGCTGCTATTGCTGGGTATCTTTTCATCATGCTGATACATACTTATTGGAAGAATGAGCTTTTAAAAAATGCAGTGTATTCAATATCCGCAATGTTGGGTTTTATTGCATTAGCATTATTTTCAAGTGGTTTTTTCCAGTATATTATGCTGGCAGGAATAATAGTATCATTCATCGCTGGAGTTATTAATATATTGAAGAATTGGAAGGGATTTGTCAAGGCTGATAAGGAGTATTTTAAACAATATAAGAATAAGATTATTGCCGGTGCGTTGTTCTTTGTTTCGACTGGTGTGTTTGTATCGCTGCTTAGGTCCCCTCAGATATTTTTAAGTTCAATGTTGGGTAAGCCAACTAGTGTAATCACTATGAAAGATGTTGCAACCAAAAGCATATGGCCAAACGTGCTTACAACTGTCGCTGAGTTTAATGAAAGCTCGATGACATCGGTTATCGGCCAGATGGGGGGCGGGTTCATATTCTGGCTTGCTTTGTCTGGTATTGTCCTGTTACTTGTAAATAAGAAGAAGTTTGAACCAATTAATGTTGCATACCTAATCGGTTCGCTTTTGTATTATGCTTTTGTCATACATTTCAACAGCACAATGAATACTGCAATGAAATTCATCATAGTATTGTCTATCCCAATAATTATCGGGATAATAAAGATAATTGCCTTAAAAGAAGAGGTTGACCATTTAGGTATAGCCTTGCTAATCCTTGTATGGGTTCTTGGAACTGGGTATGGGTTTACCAAAGGGATCAGATTTGCAATCCTGATGGTGCCTGCAATCGCAATAGGATTTGGAATTACAGCCGGACTGATATATCAGTTTGTTGCTAAGTGGATCGGAGAAGGACTCAGCATAAATAAGATGCTTTCAAAAGTATCTGTATTGGCTGTCCTAGCATTATTGCTGGTAAGCCCGATAATCAGCGCAGACAAGGTTGCAAGGCAGGAGATACCTAGCATGAATGATGCATGGTATGATAGCCTTAGAGGCATTACTGATGATAGTGAGGATGCAATAATCACGTCCTGGTGGGATTTTGGACACTGGTTTGTGACTGTTGCTGAAAGAAGAGTAACTTTTGATGGTGGAGACCAAAAAAGAAGGATCCATTGGGTCGGAAGAACGCTTCTTGAAAATGATGAAGATATCGCAATTGGAATACTTAGAATGCTGAATTGCGGACAAGAGTATGGTTTTGATAAGCTTAATGAGTTTGTTGGTGACCAGCTTAAGACATATAATCTGATGATTGAGCTTGTTGTACTAGATGGAGAGCAAGCAATGCAAAAACTTTTAGATTATGGGCTTAGTGAAGACCAAGCTAATGAGGTGCTGGTGCTTACCCATTGTGAAGAGATCATACCACAATATTATATCACATCTCAGGATATGATAGGAAAGTCTGGGGTTTGGGCTCATTTTGGTTCATGGGATTTTAAGAAAGCTTCCATGTATAACCAGGTAAATGACGAAGATTATGCAGAGGGCACTACAATTCTAAAAGAGAAATTTAACCTCTCTGAGGATAGTGCAGATACGATATATTATGAGATACAAAATACTGCAGCAGACAAGTGGGTTTCAGGCTGGCCAAGCTACAGGTCAGGACTTGCATCATGCTCTGTTCAGGGGAATACTGCTAAATGCAGCGACGGTGTTGAAGTTGACCTTGAGACATATGATGTTAAGTTTACAGGACAATCAGGAACCCCGTATTCAATTGTCTATGCAACAAAAGAAGGGATTGTTGAGAAAAAGTTTGAAAACCCTGCAATACCTATAACTGTGGCTTTGGTCCCAAATGGAGATAGCTATAAATCAATCTTCATGGACCCTGAACTGAGCCAGAGCATATTTACCAAATTGTTCTTTTTCAATGGGCATGGAACAACTCACTTTAGCCTATTGAGTGATAAGACAACGATCAATGGAGAAAAAGTACAGGTATGGAAGGTTAATTTTGATGGCCAGGAGCCATTGATGCTTGAACAGTTTATGGACAAAAAGGATAAGGTTGTAAAATCTGGTGATGAGGTATCAGTCGGTTATATAGGGTATTTGAAGAATGGAACAATATTTGATTCAAGCATTATCGGCTGGCAAGAGCTAGGCATAACAGCAAATTCTGGTTTCACAGGCTATGAGATGAATCAATTTACATTCACAGTAGGGGCTGGACAGGTAATCCCTGGATTTAACGATGCAGTGATCGGTATGAAGATAAACCAGACTAAGGTTGTTGAGATACCGCCTGAGTATGCATATGGCACTGACCCTGCAGCACATCCGCTTGGAAACCAAACATTGGGCTTCAAGATGATCTTACTTGATATCAAATAAAGATGCCAGATTCCTTGTGGGTAATAATCCCAGCGCATAATGAGCAGAAAACCATAGCCCAGGTTATAAAGCAGACTAAGAAATTCTGTAAAAAGATTGTTGTTGTTGATGACGGCTCTAAAGATAGTACTTCACAACTGGCTGAAGGACAGCAGGTGGTTGTGTTAAAGCATATAATCAATCTTGGCAAGGGGGCTGCGCTTAAGACTGGATGTGATTTTGCTGTTTCTCAGGGCGCAAAAAAGATGGTTGTTATGGATTCAGATGGGCAGCATGACCCTGCAATGATACCTGTTTTTCTTGATAAATTGAAGAAGGTTAATATAGTGTTTGGGTACAGGAGATTTGACAAGAATATGCCGTTTATTATGAAGTTTGGAAACTGGTTTATCAATAATGCTGTGTGGTTTCTTTATAGGATTAAACTAAAAGACACTCAGAGCGGTTATAGGGCGTTTACAGCTGATGCGTATGAGAAGATAAGGTGGAAAGCCCTGGATTACAGCATGGAAAGCGAGATGATCGCTAATGCAGCTAAAAGCAAGCTTAGATATGCAGAGATACCCATAAAGACCATTTATGCAAATAAATATAAAGGAACAACTGTTTTAGATGGGATAAGGATCGTGTTTAATATGATATTTTGGAAGGTTAAAAGGTGAAAAGATGCTACTAGGTATTCAGATTGCAGGTGTATTTTTTGGGTTGTTCATGCTTTACCTTACATTCTTATATGGAAAAAGGAAAGAGTTCAAGAGCTCTGAAGGGGCTTTCTGGATAGTCGCATGGATAGTCTTTATCGGAATGACATTGTTTCCTAGCTCTGTTGATTTTATTGTTAGAGACGTCCTTAATATCAAAAGGACACTGGATTTCTTGATTATTCTTGGGTTTATGTTCTTGCTAGGTATTACGTTCTACAATTATTACATGCTTCGTAAGACTGAGAATAAGATTGAGACCTTGGTAAGGAAGATTGCACTTGAGAAGAAATCTAAGTAAGAAGGTTTTTAAATTACATATTAATTTGTTGTTGATATGAAGATATTATTTATTTCAGAATACTATCTGCCTAAGATCATGGGTGGTGGGGAGATAAATCTTTCTTTGATAGCTAAGGCTTTGGTTGAAGCTGGGCATGATGTTAGCGTTTTAACATCTAGGTTTAAGGGGTTAAAGAAAGAAGAGGTTGTTGATGGTGTAAAGGTATTACGGTTGTTAAGAACTAGCGAGAATATTTCAGGGGTGATTGGAAACCTGAAAAGGAGTATTGTATTTGCAAAGAGTGTCAAAAAGGAACTTGGCAAAATCAATAAAGAGTATGATATTGTGCATTTTATCGGGGCTTCAATATCAGGCGGCTGGAAGCAGAAGAACTTCTTTGCTACTATCGAAAGCTATATCTCAATCTGTCCTAAGGGTGATCTGCTTTACCAGGGTAAATGTGAGTGTAATTATGACTGCACATTTGGTAGGTTCTTGAAGTGTGTTACCAAGTCATCTGAAATAGGCAAGATGAAGAATAGGTTGTATCTTAAGTATAATCCTTTGTTTTGGGGTTATTTGTTTATTTATTTTAAGAGGATGAATAAGTCATTATCTAACTACAATCTGGTTGCAATAAGCGAGTATGTTAACAAAAGACTAGGTAAGTTTGGCTTAAAGGGTGAGGTTATACCTAATATAATTGAAGTTGAGAAATTCTATGATGCAAAACCAAATAATAAAAAGCCGCATATCTTGTATATGGGTTCTTTGGTAAAGTATAAGGGTCCGCAGGTGCTTTTATCAGCTGTGGTTGGTTTGGATTGCCATGTTGATCTGTATGGTGATGGGCCGCTAAAGCCGGAGCTTTTGGAGTTCATTAGAAAAAATAAGATTGATGCTAAGATCCATACTCCTGTACCTTATGATAAAGTGCCTGATGTTTATGCGAATACTGACATTGTTGTTTTTCCGTCAATTTGGCCTGAACCGTTTGGGAGGATTGCAGTTGAAGGGATGGCTGCTGGGAAGGTTGTTATTGGGAGCGATGTTGGAGGGATTTGTGAGATTATGGATAAAGAGCATTTATTTGGACCTGTTGATACTCAGGTTCTTCGCAAAAAGATTTTGAGATTATCGAGGATTGAGGTTATTGATTTAGAGAGATACAAAAAGCCAAAGGTTATTAGAAAACTAATGGAATACTATCATAACTATCAAAAATGAATACAAAAAGGATTATGGCAATTGCAGCATTATTACTGATTCTATTAGCCGGAGCAATAACTATGTATAACACAAGGAGCCAGATATACGAGAATATCATGGCTTCTGAATTCAGACCTATTTTAGGTACAGATAAAATTGAATTTCAAAAGAATATTAAGCAACTAAGGCAGATCTTGTCAGAAGGATGTGAATTAAATCATACTCAAATTGAAATAAATCAGCTGTCTAATCAGGTAAATGCAATAAAATTTGGTCTAGTATATGATATGAATGAAGCAAAAAAGGAATTGATGCAGCTATACATAAAAACTAACCAGGAATTAAAGCAGTGTTATGGTTCACCAAGATCCAATAATAAATTAAATATTACCCTAAAATTGGACTTGAAGAATAATTCTGCAAAGATTGACTTGCGTAACCAATCACTTATTAATGATTTTGTTGAAATAAAGAATATTGGCAAGAATTCTATAGAGCCAAAAATAATAATTAACCAAAATGACTACTCAAGCATGAATTCCATTAAAGATACAATTATTAATGGTAATCTATCTGACCATGAAAAGGCTTTAAATATTTGGGAATTTGTAGTAGCACATAGATACCATTATGCAAATCCAGTAAAAGCCTATTATGAATTAAGTCCATTAAATGCACTGAATGATTGGGGGTATCATAATTGTGGAAATGCAGCCCGCATGATTATTGCATTGGCGCAGACTGCCAACATGCAAGCCAGAGAAGTGCGGCTCTTGGGACATATTGTATCAGAAGTGTATTATGATGATAAATGGCATATGTTTGATGCAGATGGCGAAGTCATCTATTATCTCGATGGTCAAGTTGCGAGTGTTGACGAAATTTCTGACCACCTGTATTTGATAGACCAAACAGAAAGCCAGATATACAGTAATGAATACTTAAAGCGAGCATATAGCAAGAAGGTTACCGTAATATACCCTAATCTGAGGTCAGAAACACATTCATATAAACTTGGGTTAGGTGAGTCAATACTGTTAAAAAGCCATAATGATGGATACTATTTCGCATCTGAGAACTACTCGATGCCGCCAAAATTCAGTAATGCATATTTTAAGTATCAAAAATATATCCTTAGTGATCAGATTGTTGAACTGGAATATCCATATCCTTTTGTGTGTGGGAATATTGTAGGAAGTGATGAAATATATTTTTCGAGGAATGGATGGATATGGTATAGAATCCCAGATAATGATTTTACTGATTTGTTGAATAATGGGGGTGGACGGCCAGATACCAAGATATATCTAAAATTTAAAAAACCAGGAATATATAAGATTATGACCTGCGTCCAACTTTCATCTTATTCAATCCCCATTCTGGAACCAAATAGCATAAATAGTATTAATTTTGTAGATGAATTTTCTGGAGAAAACGCAAGCGTATCAGTCACTTTTGGGTTGATTGATTCCAGCTGATTGGCTTCATCCAAAAATTCAAGCTTCGCCGGATTAGAATCGGCTTCAGCCTTGATATTGATGGTAATAAGCTGACTTCCTTATAAGGGCCGTTACTCTGCCGGTTTTGATTTTGATGATCAAGAGGCTTACGCATACTGATACTAACCCATTTTTTGTATGTAGCCCAGCTGATGATAACTTTTATAAATTAGATACAGATTTTAGGATTGTGCCACAAAAAATATCTGAAATCAAAGATGAATTAGTTCATTCATTAATCAAGAATAATCTTATTAGAGATAAGGTTCAGATAAGGCAGATAGAATTGATAGAGCAGGGGCTTATTAATTATGTTTTCTCCATTGATGTACACAACAGAAGTATAATTGCAAAGCATGCAAAAGATAAAGCGCGCGCAAGGCCATTAATGAATATAAACGCTGACAGGCTTAAAGCTGAATATGATGCGATAATGTTATTCCGCAAATTTGTAAACAAGCATAATTTTCCAGATCCAATCCTGTTTGATAATGTAAATAATATATTATATCTTGAAAAATTCTCAAATGATTACCTGTGCATGGAAAAATTGCTTACAAATGGTAAAGTCAGCTTAAAGCTTGCGAGAGATTTGGGGAGATTTGCTGCAATGGTGCATAACAAGACTTCACAATGCAAAATATCTTTTGATAACATTAAGATGATAAGACAGATCAAGATACCATGGATATATGAAGGAATAACCAAAGATAAGGAAATCAAGTGCAAAATAAATGGATTAAAAAAACAGCTTCTCGAGAACAAAAAATGTTTGGTCATGGGAGACTTTAAACCTAATAATATTTTTGTAAGCCACGATAATTTTATAGTCGTGGATTATGAACAAGCATATTATGGTGACCCAGTATTAGATTTTGCATATTTACCCGCAAGTTACATTGCGTTAAGCTATCTTAACCCTGAGCTGCAGGGAAAATATATTAAGGCCACTGAGGAGTATTGGCATTCATATCTGAATAGGATAGTGATTGAAAATATGCAGGAAAGAGCATTACAGCACTTGGGAGTAATTTTATTATCAAGAATTGACGGGATTACTAAGTATCAATTTTTGCAGGATAGAAATATCTCAACTCCACTAAGAAAGATCTGCAAAGGATTGATTCTAGGGAAGATTGATAATATTAGCGTGTTATTGGGCATGATAAGAAAATGAAAGCCATAATATTAGCAGCTGGAATTGGGCGCAGACTGTATCCTATCACGGAAACAGTGCCTAAGTCAATGATTCAATTAAATGGAAAACCAATAATCCAATATAAAATTGATGCTTTAAAAGCTGCAGGTATACATGATATTGTTGTTGTTGTAGGCCACTTAAAAGAGGTGCTAAAGGCTTCATTACCAAAAGATATCACTATTATTTATAATGATAAGTTCAGGACTACAAATAATATGTATTCATTGTGGCTGGCAAGAGAACATACCAAAGATGGATTTATGCTATTAAATGCAGATGTGATACATGATAATGAGATCATCAGGAGAGTTGTTGAGGCAGGTTATAGTCTAATCGCTGTTGATAGCAGTAGATCTAATATAAAAGAACTTAATGTATCTTGTGACCAGAATCTAACCATCAATCGAGTTGAATTTAATCTTCCACAAGAAGTAATTTATGGGGAGAGTGCACAGATAATGAAGCTTGACAAAAATGATGCACAAGTATTCATGAGAAATGTCAACATGCAAATGGGCTTAGGAAAGTTAGATACTCCAGTAAGTGTCATACCTCAGGAACTTTTAAAGCATATGGACTTAAAAGCATTTGATATCAGCCAATATCAATGGAGAGAAATTGACGATCACTTTGATTTGAATATCGCAAGCATGGTCGCAAGAATGCTAGAAAAAAAGCATTCTTTAAAAGGCGAGGTTACCCTGATTACAGGGGCGGCTGGCGGTATTGGAAGCGAAATATGCAATATATTGGCTGATCTAGGCTCAGATATCATAATGGCTGATAGGAATCAGGATAAGCTTATAATCCTGAAGGAAAAGCTAAGAAGAAAACATGTCAAAGTGCATATAATCAATATTGACATAAGTTCAGAACTAAGCATAAGCCAGTGTATTGACCAGATATTCAAGAAGGTTGGGTTTCTAAATATGGTTGTACATGGCGCCGGATTCTTCAGCCCTTTTAACCTTGATGATATCCCGGCTAAAGACCAGAGTGAATTATTTATAGCTAATATTTTTGGGCCATATATGCTATCAGAAAAAATACTCGAACATTGGACACACAAGCCAGGTAAAAAGAAAATGCTTTACATATCTTCTATTGCCGGACTAGAGAATAATCCTCAAAAAAGACAGGCTTATGCATTCTCAAAGCGAATGAATATTGAAATATTCCACAGAAATATAACAAAATTTGCCAATCAAAAGATTGACTTTGTCTGCGCCTGTCCAGGACCTACAAATACAAAAATGTGGAAAAAGGTATGCAAGACTATTGCAGAATATGAAGATATTACCCCTGAAGAAGTATTAGATAAGTATCAGAGAAGCAGCTCAAACAGGGTATGGGAGCCCAGGGATACTGCATATGCCATAGTGGACTGCTTGATTGGGGGAAAGAATGGTGAACTATTTAATATTGACAACCATTCAATAATCAAGTATAATCCAGATTATAATACTAAAGAATTAATGTCAATCATCAATTCAATGAGATTCATACCTTAATTTCTTATCAACCTTGTTCAGCTGGCGCACCTGAGAATATACCTTTCTCAAAAGCTCGGCAGAGAATACAAGAAAATGGACAACCAACCCTATATGTGATATATTAAAGAGTACTGTAAAGAAAAGGATATTAAATGGATGTTCGATCCTAAACCATTCAAATAATGCGACAGCAAACTTGTTTTTGCTGTACCTTAGCGAATAATCAGGGCTGTCCAGAATATCCACAACATCTTTAACATTGGAAATCCCGTAAATGAAGGGGTTAAATGTAAGCAGTTTTGTGTATACATATATTATGGTTGCGGCAAATCCAACTATCAGCCACGCAATCGAACCATGCTGTTTAGCAACACCTATCGACAAGCAGACAAACATAAGGGGTATAGTGATATAATGCATGATTTGGTCAAAGAATAATCCAGTAAATGATTGGATTTTTCGATATCTTGCAATGTGACCATCAACTGCGTCCAAAAAGATTGCAAATTGGTAGATGGTAAGTGCTAAAAGAATACCCAAGTAGTTACCTTTAAGAAAAAGGAAACATGAAAAGAACTGTATGGCTCCCCATAATAGAGTAACCTGATTTGGAGTAATTTTTGTGTGCAGAAAAAGCCAGGTAATTGGGAATGCAACCTCATGTATTAGTCTTTGCCTGATACCTAGCTTATAGGTCCTTTTGCATTTATCTTTCATCTCTTTGAATGAGTCATCCAGTTTTACAAACATAGGGATAACAGAATTTGAGCCTATTTATATACTTTTACAACTTAATTACATCCAAATTATTAGGGATAATTGCGTTAACTCCTGATTTGGAGATATGGTTTAGGATAACATGAGTATCTCTTCTGGTCTGTTTCTTGATATGTATTAAGGCCAGGCATTTGATCCTTGTTTTATCTGCAATTTTAAGTAAGGCCCCAATTCCTGAATGGTTAGCTGATCCAGTTCTAAGATGATATGCATCATGAATGACAAGATCTGCGCCCTGATATAGCTCCTTCGTATCTGGATTAAAGTTACCATCTCCACTATAACATATTGCTTTTCCCTGTTCAGATATGCGTACTGCAAAATTTATTGATGAATGTGAGGTCTTGGCAAAATTCATAAGTATACCTTCTACTTTGATCTCTTGGTTTGCATCTGCCTCTTTGAAATCAATCTCATATCCGAATTTAGCCAAGAACCCTTCATATCCTAATTCTATCAAGCTAAGGATCATATGCTTTGAACCTTTAGGTGAGATTATCATCAATGGTTTAGTACGTCCATCACTCCACATTTTTGTAAGCAGGGCAGGCAAAGCAAAATAATGATCTGCATGCGTATGGCTGATGTATATTATATCTAAAAAATTGGGGTCAGAGCAATATTTCCAAAACTGTGATGTTATGGCAAAACCACAATCTAACATAATGTTGGTATTTGATCGTATGATAATTGAACTATTTAAAAAATCTTCATCAAAGGCTTCACCAACTCCCAAAAACACAATTTCCATAAATAACAAATAAAATTGATCGATTTATAAAGATAGTTATTCATTCAAGGGATAATCTTATAAATACTACTAGTTTTACTAGTAAATATCATGAGAAAAAAAGTATGGAGAAATAAGTCAAACGGACAGCTATGTATAACTATACCCAGTAGCTCAGGCATTCATGAAGGAGATATAATTGAAGTGAAGAAAAGTCAGATGAAAACAATCTCATATAGTGTTGTAGTTGGAGATCTTTTTCACTATGGACACCTAAAATCGGCTCAATTTGGCAAGTCAATATCAGACTATAATATTTGTGGAGTCCTAACTGATTCAGCAGTTGAAAAATACAGGATTAAGCCTATTGCTAATGTCAAAGAAAGAAAGGCAATATACTCTAATCTAAACTGTGTGGATAAGGTAATGATCCAAAACGATCGAGATCCAACTGAGAACCTTATCAAGATACATGAAGAATTCCCTGATGCCAAGATAATATTGATCCATGGATCTGATCTGAAGTATATTCATGGATCAGAGTACATCAAAAAAATTGGCGGAGAAGTTATCAAACACCCATATTATGAAAGATTATCTACTTTTAAGATAATTAACCAAATAATTGCTAACAAAGATAAATATAAAGATATCACTGATTTTGCATCTGTGATTTCCGGTACAGAAAAAATTGACTCTGAATATGAAAAAGGCAACAAGGTGATAATCTCCACCAAAGCTGATACTCTTCAAGCTTTGAAACCTTTGCTTAAGAGATCTAAGATTGAAGAGATATATGTCTTTACAATTCCAGATTGGAAAAACAAGAAGGAAATAGTAATAAAGGATATACAAGAAAAGTTTTCTGGAGATATTATTGTGCGAAGCTCTGCTGTAAGTGAAGACACGCTTGATAACTCAATGGCAGGTTTCTTTGATAGTGTATTGAATGTTGATGCAAAAGATGAAAAGGAGATTGAGAAAGCAATAAAACATGTTGCGTCAACATACAAATCAAAAGGATTTGAAAGTTCTTTCAACCAGATACTGATACAGGAACAGACAAAAGATATCGTCATGAGCGGGGTTCTATTCACAAGGACGCTAGAACAAGCATCCCCATATTATGTAATCAACTATGATGATACAACTGGTGAAACAGACACAGTAACAAAAGGGTTAGAGAACAAGACAATCAAGATATCACATTTTGCAAAGGATGTGCCAAAAGAACTTGAGCATGTGCTAGAAGCTGTGAAAGAAATAGAGGAGCTTGTGCCTGGAATGGGGCTTGATATTGAATTTGCAGTTACCAAAACCGGTGAAGTTGTAATATTCCAGGTTAGGCCTTTAACACTTAGCTATGGTGCTATAAAGAATGACAATTTGGTCGCAGGAAGATTGGATGAGCTGAAGAAAAGGTTATTGGGACTTTCTAATCCAAGAAAACATCTATCTGGCAACAGAACTTTCCTGGCAGATATGCCAGACTGGAATCCTGCTGAGATCATAGGCGACCAGCCGAACTATCTTGATTATTCTTTATATGATTACATCATCACAGATAGTGCATGGCATGAAGCTAGGACTTCTCAAGGATATTATAATGTTAATCCAGCAAAGCTTGTGGTGCTGTTAGGAAATAAGCCGTATATAGATGTGAGGAACAGCTTTAATTCATTTGTCCCTGCTTCTGTGTCAGCAGGCCTTAAAGATAAGTTGGTTGATTTTTATCTTAAGAAACTTGAGAAGAACCCGGATATGCAGGACAAGGTTGAGTTTGAAGTATTATATACTTGTTATGACCTTGGGTTTGATGCCAGATCAAAAGAGCTTTTGGATGTAGGGCTTGGCGCGAAGGAGATTGCTGAGCTTAGGAAGTCATTGGTTGATTTAACAAACAAGATAATAATAGATTCAAAGGTAAGTATAAAAGAGGATTTGGCAAGATTAAAGGAATTGGAAGAAAACAGGGCGAGGGTTCAAGCACCTAGCGATTCAATAACAGAAACCATACGCAAAGCTAGATTTCTGCTTGATGACTGCAGGGAAAAAGGGACTGTGGAGTTTTCTCGTTTGGCGAGGCTTGGTTTTATCGGAAAGATCATATTGAAAAGCCTCGTTGTTAAAGGAGTGATTGATCAGGAGCTATATGATAAGTTTATGAACTCCATAAGTACAGTAGCAAAAGGCATCAATGAAGACTTTATCCTTATGGGTTCTGGCAAGATGCCTAAAGAAGAGTTTGTCAAGAAGTATTATCATCTTAGGCCTGGTTCTTATGATATAACCAGCTTGAGGTATGCATCTAATCCAGAACTAATCAAGACAATGGATAGTGAGGTTTCTGTCAAGTGTTATGATAAGTTCTGTCTGGATATTGTTACTGAGCAAAGGATCACTGATGAGCTTAAGGAACATGGGCTTAAATTCAATGCGCAAGAGCTCTTGGAATTTGTCAGGGCTTCACTTGAAGCAAGAGAGTATTCAAAATTTGAGTTTACAAAGAACCTAAGCGATGCCATAGAAAATATTGCGATTGCTGGCGAAAAGATGGGATTTACAAGAAAAGAGCTTGCAATGCTTGGAGTTGAAGAGTTATTCTTGCCTATCGAGGACAGAAACGAACTTACTAATGCTTGGAAAATGGCAATAGAGAAAAGAAATAAGGAAAGGGAACTTAACAGTAAGATATTGCTACCGCCGATAGTGTTTAGTCCCTCTGACCTGGAAGTTGTAAGATATTACAATCCAAGACCTAATTACATAACTCAGAAGAAAGTTAATGGTGAACTGGCATTGATAACTGAAGGGAATAAGGATATCAAGGACAAGATAGTGATGATAGAGAACGGTGACCCAGGATATGACTGGATATTCACCAGGAATATCGCCGGATTAATAACAAAGTATGGGGGAGTAGCTTCACATATGTCAATAAGATGCGCTGAATTTGGTATTCCGGCAGCTATAGGTTGCGGAGTATTGTATGATCAACTGATAGGAGCTAAAGCAGTTACGATGGATTGCGCTGCAAAGAAAATCACAAAATGTTAGTAGCAATATCACAAAGGCATGAGAAGAACAAGCATGGGGACTATGTGGATAGTCTGGAGAATAACTATGTGGATTATTTTTCTAAGTTTGGTATAAGATTTATGGTTATACCTAATACTTGTGATGCAGATTATTATCTTGATAATTTTCCTATTGAAGGTGTGATTTTTTCTGGAGGAAATGATATTGTTGGATATGGTGACAATGCTTCTGAATCAAGGGATGCAACTGAGCGAAAAATTTTGGACATCGCTATTGAGCGTAAGTTGCCTGTTTTAGGCATATGCAGAGGAATGCAGTTTATCAATATATATTTTGGAGGTAGCCTGAAAAAGATTGATGACCATATTAGAGTCAACCATAAGATAAAAATAGATGGTATTGGCTTAAAAAAAGTTAATTCTTATCATGGTATTGGCATCACTAAAGAACTGTTATCTTCTTCTCTTAAGGCTTTTGCTATGTATGGGGAGGTTATTGAAGGTATATATCATCCCTCTCTTCCGATAGCAGGCATCGAATGGCATCCTGAAAGGCCTTCACCAGATAGTGAGATTAACGAGAAGATCATTAAGGCGTTTGTTGACAGGGAGATATATTGGAGATGAAAGCGATAATCCTTGCAGCAGGCATGGGGACCCGTTTAGGGAAGTACACAGAAAGCCTGCCAAAAGGGATGCTGGAGTTTAACGGTAAGCCATTGATACAATGGCAGGTTGATACTCTTCGAGCTTGTGGCATCAATGACATTGTAATTGTCAAAGGGTATGTACCTGATAAAATCAATATTTCCAGAGTTAAGTATTATGAAAATAAAGATTATGCCAGCACAAACATGGTAGAGACATTATTTTGCGCTGAAGAAGAGATGGATGATGAGATATTGGTGTGTTATGCAGATATCCTGTATGAGAAAAGGATAATCAATAAGATACTTAAAAGCAAAGTGGATATTGGAGTTACTGTGGATAAGGATTATTGGGATTATTGGAAAGCGAGGCTGGATAATCCAAAAGAAGATACTGAGAGTCTTGTCATAGAAGATGGAAGGATAGTTGAACTAGGGGATACTGAATGTAGTCTAGACAAAGCTAGTGTTCGGTATGTTGGGTTGATAAAATTCTCAAAAAAAGGTTTGGAGGCATTGAAGAAGGTGTATCATGAGAATAAAGAGAAATATTTTGATAACTTGGGAAAGTGGAAAAGGTCAAAATGTTTTAAGGAAGCTTACATGACTTGTATTTTACAGGCGTTGATCGATGCTGGCTATAGGATTGATCCGATTATTATCAAACATGGTTGGTTGGAGTTTGATACTGTTGAAGATTATGATAAGTATAATCTGTGGTTAAAAAATGGCAACCTATCTGGATTTTTTGATCAATCCAGTTAGCAGTTTTAGATCATCCTCTTTTAATTCTCCTAAACATAATAAAACAATAAAGTAAATTATCAAGTATACTAGATAATTAACCAATAGAAATAAACCAGAATAGTGCCAAAAAAATGCTACAAAAAATACTATTAGGGTTGCTAAGATGATTTTGGTGAAAGAAGTAAAAGAAATCAAAGCCTTAAATTTAATCAAAACATAAGCTGCGGCAATAGTCAATGCCAATAGTGATGTGTACAAAGAGGCTAATGCTGCACCTAATATCCCAAATATGGGTATCAGTGCAAGATTTAAGATTGTTATCGCAATGACCAAGAGGAGAGTAATGTACATCTCAATTTTAGGTTTGCCGCTACCGGTAATGACGGCCACAAGCACAGCAAAGATTGCTAAGAAAGTTGAACTGAATATCAATACACTCAACACTGGACCCCCTGATTCATAGGAAGAAGAATAAAGAAGTGAGATAAGTTGACTAGAGGTTAAAGAGACCATAACTGTAATTGGAGCCAAGAATAGAAATATGTATCTCATTGACTTATTTATGTATTTACGAGTCAACTTAAAATTTGCGGCAGAGAGTGATTTTGAGATTGAAGGCATCAAAGTAAGAGGTAATGCTGCAAAAACTAGATAGGGTATATTTGATAATGTTGCTGCTGAAGTGTATAAGCCTGCAAGAGCATTATCAGAAAG
Organism: Nanobdellota archaeon; assembly: GCA_018813725.1. Taxonomy (GTDB): domain Archaea; phylum Nanobdellota; class Nanobdellia; order Woesearchaeales; family JAHJBD01; genus JAHJBD01. Next base: position 16,180 of record JAHJBD010000111.1, read on the forward strand.
GATTGCCTTGATAAATAAAACATTGATATTTCTTGAAAATGTAAGACCAAGTGCTGCGATTGTTAAAGGAACAGAGAATTTCAATATTTTCCAATGACTAAACACTTGCTTTGACTTTCCAATTTTCTTTATCATCGGTTTAGCAATAAACACGCTAACAATAGTACCAAGCAAATAACCAAACATGGCTCCGTATATCTTTAATCCAAGCAAAACCAGGATTAGTGTAAAAATAATACGTAAAATTGGATAGACTACCTTAATTATGCTCTGCTGTTTAAACATGCGCAAGCCATTCATATAACCACTCAAGTAAAGCGCTAGAATTGACAAAGGGATCACCATAACTCCTAGAATGAGAATATACGGAACCAAAGCAATATCATTAAGTATTAAGGCAAGGGGTTTAGAAAAAATGATATATAATCCAGCAAAAAGAGTTGCAAGAATTAATTGCAGTCTGAAGGATGACTGAAATACTGCTGGGATATTAGCTTTAGTCTCAGATAAGAATTTTGATACTGCTCTTGGAACTCCAGTATTTAGGAAGGCGCGATTTATCAGATATAGAGACATAATAATACCAAAGATACCATATGTTTCTTTACCAAGATATCTAGCCAAACCTATATGTACAAGATAATTTGATGCGATTGCAGCAAGCTCAGCAATCATCAAATATACAGTGCCACTACCCATCTTCCCCATATTAATCCACAAAAACTAGCTAGCTGGTTTTAAATGTTACCATTTTAACATAAAAATTTATAAATTAAGAAAAAACAAGCATGTAAATGGTCACGATAAAAGAATTGGAAAAACAGTCTAAAAAGGGTTGTTGGAGCAAGTTCAATTATGCCTGGCATTACCTAGGATTGTATACAGCAAAACCCTTGCTTAAAACAGGGATTACTCCAAATCAGATCACAATATTCTGGATACTACTTGAAATATTTGGTGCCATACTATTGCTGGGATCATATTGGTACAGGGTTGCGTCAATCATCATATTCAATTTTGTAGTAACCTTGCTTGATTTTACAGATGGTAATGTTGCAAGGATCAAAAAGATTACCAGCAGTAGAGGGATCTATCTTGAACACATAGGATTATTTGTTGGAACTCCATTAATGTTGTTGTTCTTAGGTCTTGGGATATATATCAGAAATGGGAGTATCAATGCTTTATTTTTTGGTATTATTGGTTGCATTGCACTTCTTTATGATAAATTATTTAGTATCAATCCCTCATGGTTTGATAAAAAGAATATTCTGAAGATCCAAAAAGTTTACTATTCCTCTGGGCTGAGGAAAAAGAATATCGTTTCTCATCTGTCAAATCTATTTAGGAGAGGCCAACCATTTAATATATTGTTAATAGGTATAATCTTGAATTATCTTGAGATAACCCTAATCATATACACTGTAGCTTCTGTGCTTTTCATGTTATATAAACTCATAACACAATACCGAGCTGCAGGAAAATTAGATGACAAAAGTTTATAAATGTAG
>JAHJBD010000112.1 GCA_018813725.1 Nanobdellota archaeon
CCTTTTATCATTTCTGGTCTTCTTGTAATTCTCATATCTTTTCAATGATTCTAATAGGCTTCTGGATGATTCTAGTATACCTACTCTCAGGTTCTTTGAATCTGGAACCTTTACAAAAAGCGTATCTTGTGTTGTCTTTTTCTGAGCCATTATAACCTCTATGCTTCTGGTTCAAACAATATGTTGTCAATACCTTCTAGCCTTTGCTCGATGTCATCGATAGCAGCTTTCCATTCCATAAGCTCATTGTCTTCTTTTTGCTTGACATGGTCTATCCGGTCGATAGTTGCTTTTGCATCTTCAAGCTTTTCTTTAGCTAGCTGGATCGTGTCCAACACATCCTTATATTCATCAATCTTTACAAATACTGGAGCTTCCATTTCATCACCCTTTGAATAATATTTTGTCTATGAACAATAGTTTTTTCTGGATATCTTTCATGGAGTTCTTCCATGATTCGAACAATCTTGCCAATTCTTTTTCTTGGACTTCAACATTCTCCGGCACATTTGTCTGGTCCTTGATGATGTTTTTGGCATCTTTGATATGTTCTAAAATCTGTGAATATTTCTCAACCCTCAAGAATTTCTGGTTAGCAAAAGCCGATGATTTTTTTTGTGGTGCAGGATGAAAAGGCTCGTTATAGCTTGGGAATACTGGTTCTTGCATAGGCGGTTGATTAAATGTTGGAGCTGGCATCTCAGGAAATTGAGGTATCTGTGGCATTGGTGCTTCTTTTTTCTTGAATAATCCAGGGCTTTTAGTTTCTGGAATCATTGGCTGATCAAATGAAGGCATCTCAGGTTGATTAAAATCTGGAGCAGGCATATCTGGAAACTCTGGCATCTGTGGCTGAAATGGTTTTTCTTTTTTCTTGAACAATCCAAATTTCTTGGTTTGTGGTTGAGGAGCATTAGGCTGATCAAATACAGGTTTAAATTCAGGAGCAGGAGGTAATTCTAATGGTGGGAGATCAGACAGATCTTGATTTTGGTTGTATAATGGAGGAGGAGCAGGCGGGACATCTAGTTTGTCATTTGAGAATCCTTGTTTCTTACCAAATAATTTCAAATCATTCACCCCTTTTTAATTTTGATTGGTTGCAACATTTAAAAATATTTAGGTTCATTCTAAAATGGTGACTCTTCCTTGCAAAGGTTAATATATCCTTAACAACAAAGAAGGGTTATGAAAGAAGCACTATATTGGGAAGTCAAAGAGAAAGATGTGGTGCAATGCTTACTGTGCCCCAAATTATGCGTAATCAAGGAAGGGGGTAAGGGACAGTGCCATGTAAGGCAGAACATTAAGGGGAAGCTGTATTCTATGGTCTATGGAAAACCCTGTGCAATTGCTGTCGACCCTATAGAGAAAAAGCCGCTGTATCATTTCTTGCCTGGTTCAACTGCTTTCTCAGTTGGTACTATAGGCTGCAATCTTCATTGTAGATTCTGCCAGAATTGGGAAACATCACAAGCTTACCCAGAGGATTTCGAGTTTAAGGATGTAAGTCCAGATGAGATAGTGAAACAGGCAAAAAAGTCAGGGTGTGAATCAATCGCCTATACATATAATGATCCTGTCGTGTTCTATGAGTATGCGCTTGATATTGCCAAAAAAGCAAAAGGCCTAAGAAATATTATAGTGTGCAACGGATTTATCAATCAAGAGCCGCTCAAGGAATGGTGCAAGCATATTGATGCTGCAAACATTGACCTTAAAGCTTTTGATGATAAGTTTTATCGGGAAAATACTACTGCATGGCTTAATCCTATACTTGAGAGCCTTAAGACAATAAAAAAGATGGGTGTGTGGCTGGAGATAACAAATCTGATTATACCTGGGCTTAATGATGATATGAAGAAAATCAAAAAGATGTGTGCATGGATCTTTGAGAATCTTGGCAGTGATGTGCCGCTCCATTTTACTGCATTCTATCCTTGTTATCAGATGATGGATACGCCGCGCACTCCAGCTGTGACACTCATGGAGGCAATGAAGGTTGCGCTCAGAGCAGGACTAAACTATGTTTATGTTGGAAATGTAGATCCTGGCGAAGGAAGCAACACCTACTGCCCTAAATCAAAGAAGCTTGCAGTATCAAGATATGGCTTTTCCATTCTTCAGAATCACATCAAAGAAGGTAGATGTAATGGTGAAAGGATTGCTGGGGTTTGGAAATAAATATAAATAAGCGGTATTTGCTATCAAAGATGGATCCAGATTCCCATATTCATAAAGAAGAAAACAAAGACCCAGGTTTTGGGGAAATTCTTAGGCTCTTGTTCTTCAAAAAGTTTGGGATCAATCTTACTTTGCTGCTGCTATTGCTATTGATAGCTGTTGTATCAACCATATATCTTACACCAGTTCCTCCACAGGTTATTCAAAATATCACCTGTCCTGTATGCCAAGAATGCGAGCAGTGCGAAGTGATCGATTGTCCAAAGATAAGGTGTCCAACGTGCAATTGCACTGAAGAAGTGACTGGGTTTATGTATCGGTGCGAAGACGGCAGGATCGTGAATGAAAGTGACCAGTGCGATGAAGTGCTGCTAGAGATCACTACAACGCACCTTAGCGCTGAAAACGGTGTTACAATAGCTATCGATGATATTGAATATGACTATTACCAAGGCGAAGGCAGGATTAATCAGATAGATTATACCATAATCAATAAAGGGGATAGGGCGATAAAACCAAAAGTTGGTGTAAAAGTCTATGAAGAATGGACAAAGGCAGTAAAAGACAGCTTACCCATGAGAACGTTTACTACAGAAGATATCTTGCCTATTAATAATGGCATCAGGAAGAGTGAACCTGTTGCTATTGATTTTAAAGGCGATGTACAGACAATCAGGCTGACACTTACAGATACTATTCCTGATCCTGATGATGAGATAGTGACAGTTTACTGGAAATTTATAGAATAGAATTATACTTTCTTCTGTGCTTCTTGAGCTTTTTTCATCTCCTGTGTCAATATCTCAATAAACTCCTGAAGTTTGCCTTTTGCTGACCTATCTACAGCATCCATTGCTTCAAGTGTTGTTCTGGCACGCATTAGGCCTTTTCTGAATGTTGGCAAATTTTTTTCTAAAATGGCTTGCTTTCTCTCTGGGTTTTTCTCTATAAATCCTTGTAGGTTATCTAGTACCTGGTCATGCCAATATTCTAAGTGCGCCTTTACTTGTGCTATGGAGCCACCTTGCTTAAGGCCAGCTATCTCTTTTTCAAGCTCAGAGCATATCTTATGTTGGAGAGCTAGCTTTGTTCTTAATTCTGAAACTTCTTTCAATGCTTTTGCAGTATCTTTATCCCAGTTTTCAATCAAGCGCACTAATCTTGCTATGCCTATCTTAATCTTTTTAGGGTCATCTTGTTTTTCTAATGATTGGGTTCCTTTTGATAGGTTCATATTAACAATGAAGGCTTTTTTTTGCTACTATATATTCTTTTTGGTTTAAGAGGCTTTGTAGAAAGTCTCGCTATTCGCTCGGGTTAGCATCGGCTACAGCCTGGATGCTTATCATAATAAGCTGACATCTCCGGAGGAGCCCTCCCTCTGTCAGCTTATATGTAGCAGTAAATAGGCTTCTTTCATATTGATGCTAACCTACATTTTCTACAAAGCCGGTTTAAGATCTTTTATAGTGGCATTCTAACAGTGAGGCAGAGTATAATCATCTTTAAATAAAACAAGCCAAAAGAATGGTTTTTGTGGTTGCTTTTGAGAAAAGGACTATTATTTTTAATATTGATCATGATTTTTGATCCAGTTCTGGCAGATATTGTTATAACAGAGGTTTTTCCTGATCCATTATTTGATGAATCCTTGAACGAATGGGTTGAGCTATACAATAACGGGACAGAAGCAGTTGACGTCAGCGGCTGGATGATAGGTGATAGTTCTGGAATGGACTATATTCTGGGTGGGCTTTACAACGGTGAAGGAACGATAATCCCTGCAGATGGGTATGCGATAATAACTGATGATTCTACAAGAGTCTATAACAACTTTAATGTAAGTTCTTCTGCTGTAAGGCTTTATGTGGATGATGCCTCTATAGGCAATGGGCTGAAAAATGATGGTGAGACTCTTTACTTGACTGATAATACCAATTTGGTCTGGAATGTAACTTATCCTGCTGCTGAAAAAGGGAGGAGCCTTGCTATAGTAAACGGAAGCTGGCGAATTGCTGAACCTTCGCTGGGTTATGATAATGAAGGTTATGTTGATTACACGGATAACAGCACTTATTGTGACTGGCAGATTGAGTTAATATTGAACAAGACACTATATGAGATGGATGAATTTGATTTCAAGGTCAGGGCAACAAACTTAGGTAAAGAGAAAACAAATATCACAGGAAGGGCCTATATCAAGGATTTCTTCGGCAACCTGATAAAAGAATATAATCCATGGACAAATTCCTCAGCAACATCAGTCAGGACATCTTCACTTTATACACCGAATCTTCTAAAAGGAAAAGCATATTCTGTAAACGCTACCTTGTATACCTCTTGCAATGAGTCAGATACAACCAATAATAATGCTATGAAATTGTTTGCAATCAACAGCCCGTCACAAAGTTCTGATTCTTATCTTAATCTTGCAACCATATATGACCTTGGGTCAGACCATAAGGCCAAGTTTGGGCAGACCATACGTGTGAAAGCTGAGATATACAAAGGTGATACCACTAAGGACAGCATAGCCTTGTGGATAGCCAATGATAAGGAAAGGATAAGCAAGGAGACGAAAACAAATGTGTATTCTACTTTCACAAATTATACGTTAACATTGCCTATACAGATCATGCCTAACTGTGACCTGGATCTTGATGATGGGAAATATCAGCTCTATATGGAGGGCCTTGATAAGGTTGTACAGCAAGAGATCGAGGTTGCTGACCTTACTAGCAGCATGTGTGAGGAAATTGTTGTTGAGAAGAAAACTGGCAGCGGAGAGTTTGTCTATAAGATAATTGAAACAGCTGGCTCTGTTAAGGTTGGGCAGCAGTACATGACAAAGGTTGAGCTTGAAAATAATGGTGAATCTGGTTTTCCTGTTGAGATATGGAGTTATGTTTATCGTGGCAGCAAAGGGTACTCAGGGGATAAAGAGGAAAACAAGAAGGCATTTTATCTCGAGGGTGAAAGTTCAGTTGTGGTAGAATTACCTAATATTGTGGTTGAAGCTGATCCAGGAGACTATAAGTTTAAGGTGGTGATAAACAAGGATGGGCAAAAGACCAACAAAGAGATCGTACGAGATCTTAAGGTCATCGGTTCAAGGACAGCAGAAGTTACAGAAATATTGTCTCAGCCTGATCTTGAATCTGATGGGCCATCATTGTTTATTGAGCCTGTAGTTAAAAGCTATTACATAGTCCACAGGCAGCCAACAACAGTATATGAATCAAGTGATGTTAAAGCAGAAAATCTGATACCTAATCTACTGATCATCAGCTTAGGATTGTGTACTGTATTCTTGATATTACGGAAAGAATAATTTTATAAACCATGTTTAATTCTAGGATACAATGGCAGAAGAAGGTAAAAAAGTCAGGTTCAGGACAATCCTTGAGGTATTGGGGAAGCCAAAAGAGCATGTTGAGAAAGCTATCAAGGAATATGTGGAAGACATAAGGAGCAATCCTAATTATCTTATAATCAAGGAAGAGTTCTCAAAACCTAAAGAACAGGAAAAGATGTGGAGCGTTTTTGCAGAACTTGAGATGGTAGTAAAAGATGTACAGGAACTGTTTGGGTTCTGTTTTAGCTATATGCCTTCCTCTATCGAGATCCTTAAGCCTGATGAGGTAACTTTTAGCAACCTTGATGTTACAGGTGTCCTTAATGACCTGCAGGCAAAACTCCACGGCCTGGATTCGACCATCAAAAGATTTAGGGCGGAGAATGGTTTTCTTAAGAGAAATTTTAAGACAACCATAACCAATTTTGTATCTGTTGTTCTTTCTGTAAAAGGCCAATTAACCATCGATGACCTGTCAAAGTTCAGCGGAGTAATCAGTGAGGAATTGGACGGATTGCTTAAAGAGATGCTAAAAGAAGGAAAAATTAAAAAAGAAGAAGATTTCTATTGCCTTCCATGATTGATTTGAAAGGTAAGATCGAGGCTTTGCTGTTCTCGTCTGGCAGAAGAATGTCTGTTGAAGAGCTTGGTAATCTTCTGAGAGTGGAGTCTGATGCTTTGGTTCCTGCTCTTGAGGAGCTGAGAAACGACTATGCTGCGCGGCAGTCAGCATTGACAGTAGTTAACGATGGGCCATTTTGGAAGATCACTCACCAGCCTAGCTATCTTGAGCTTGTAAAGAAGATCGTCTCAAAGACTGAACTTAGTAAGACGCTTATGGAAACATTGGCTGTAATTGCTTTTAAATATCCAATCAAGCAAGCAGACCTGATAAGGATAAGGAGCAATAAAGCGTATGATCATCTAAGGGAGCTTGAGGAGCTTGGTTATGTCTCAAGGCAAAAGCATGGCCGTTCCAAGCTGATAAAGCTGACAGAAAAGTTCTTTGAATATTTTGACCTTAAGGAAGAAAATCTAAGGGATCAGTTTAGGGATTTTGAGAGCATAGCGCATAAGATAGAAGAAAAAGAAGATGAGATCAGGAAGATACGGGAAGAGCAGCGAAAACGGATGAAAGAAGATGCAAAGAAGAGGAAAGAGCAGCCAGAAGTTGATCTAGTTGATGATAAAGGGCAAGATGTTAAGCTTGCCATCGTAGATGTGCCCCAGGCACCTGAAGAGAAGAAAGGTGAAGGGCCAAAACCTGAAACTGAGATTGTAAAAGATGAGATGGGTAAGCTTGAGGTTGTTGACGAGCCTGAACCTGCTGAACCATCTCAAGATTATGAAGAGGATTATCCCAAAGAGGATATTGAAGTTCCGGAAGATGAGGTAGAAGATAGGGTGAGTGATGTTTATGGTTATTATAACCAAGAGGTTGGAGCAAAGGATCAGGCTGAACAATATCCTGCTCAAGAAACTGCCCAGAAAGCTGATGAGACAAAGCTAGCAAAGAAAGAGGAGCCAGAAGAAGAAAAGATCCCTATCAAAGATCAGCCTGGGGCAGTTGACCTGATCGATGCTGAAGAGAATCCTGATAATGACGAAGAGGAGAAGGAAGAAGAATGATGCTCCTTATCTGCCCTAAATGCAGGCATAAGATGAAATATGGGTGCAGGGACGGAATTCTTAAAGGTAAGTCAAAGGTGTGTGTATATTGCGGTAAGAGTTTTTCTGTGTTAAATAATATTGTCAAGCAAAATGTATGAGATGCAAGAATTTGCAGATATGGCGGTAGCTGAGGTTGAGGAGTTTATTGACTTTGAAGGGCAGTTTGTGAAGCAGGAGCATGCACTGAAGGATAGGCTGCAGTCTTGGGATTACATAATAATGCACATTGATGAGGGGCTGCCTGAAGGCCACCCTTTGCATAAGCTTTCTTTAAAGATGGCATCAAAGTTAGTTGAAATAAGCCATCTGGTCGAAGAAAGTGAATTGTCTGAGCTAAGGATTGAGGCAGAAGAAGAGCATATCAAGAAAAAGCTTGCTAGTGACCTTAAGCATAGGGATTGGAGAGCTGTAAGGCAAGCTGTATCGCTTGAAAAGGCTGATGAGACAAGAGTATTAAGGCTGCAAAAACATGAGATAAAGAAGCTGCATTCTTTGTTTGCACAGCTTGAGAGGATGATGAGATCCAGCAGGTTAAAGGAAGTATTTGAGACTGGCAATCATGAGACAGAAGAGGAACGCTATTTTCTGCATATCTATCAATATGCGCATTTTTATGAGCAGTTTTTCTGGCACCTTTGGAAAAAAGAAGCCAAATTAGCAGCTAAAATATGAACCAAAATAACCATAACATTTATAAATAAAACAATTATTCTAATGCTTGTGGGAAAACCTAATTTCTCGACGTGAAAATGGATGAAAATCAACCGGAAAAATCAACAGAAACTAATCAGGAAAATAAGCCTCGGCAAAGCATAATACCCAGGATCATTGAAGATGAGATGAGGCAGAGTTATGTAGATTATGCTATGTCGGTCATTGTTGGAAGGGCGCTGCCTGATGTGAGGGACGGCCTTAAACCTGTCCATAGAAGGATCCTCTTTGCTATGTATGATATGGGCATGCTCCATAATAAGCCATTTAAGAAGTCTGCGAGGATCGTTGGAGAAGTCTTAGGTAAATATCATCCGCATGGAGACAGCGCTGTATATGACTCCATGGTGCGTATTACCCAAGTTTTCTCTTTAAGGTATCCTTTGGTCGCTGGCCAGGGTAATTTTGGCAGCATTGATGGCGACTCTCCGGCAGCTATGAGGTATACAGAAGCGAGGTTAAACAAACTGTCAGAAGAGCTGCTGGTTGATATTGATAAGGAAACAGTAGCTATGACTGATAACTTTGACGGCAGCTTAAAAGAGCCAACTGTGCTTCCATGCAAGTTTCCTAACCTTTTACTGAATGGTTCTTCTGGAATTGCCGTCGGTATGGCCACAAATATCCCGCCACATAACATGAATGAGATAGTTGACGGGCTTATACA
>JAHJBD010000113.1 GCA_018813725.1 Nanobdellota archaeon
TACCAAATTCTGTATTAACACCGAAAAAGCTTTGTTTGTCCCCAAATTCTAGCAGGAGACTATTCTCAATCAAAGCAAACTTGGCTGGGTCTTTTTCAATCTCTGCTCTTAATAGAAGACTATTTTCATCAAGTTCGAAGTTTATTCTTCCCTGTTCTCTTGAAACTATGCCAGTAAGACCGGCCACTTGTTCTGCGATAAATCCTGTTTGTAACCTCAGGTCCCCAACCTTAAACTTTTTTGTAAACCTAGCTACATCACCATCCTCCATACTGTCTATCTTAGTGATTTCATTATTCCCTTCCAATCTTCTTGAGAAACTTGCACTATCCTGCAACCCTTCATATCTTAATCCTTGAGTTTCAACACCTATCTTACCATGCGCAAAAAGCCTTGCTTGAGGATCAATCAAAACTAAAGGTATACCTTCTGCTTGTTCAGTCGCTGCTTTAGCTGATTCGCCTGTAAAATCCCCAAAAAATACTATGGCTTTCTCAGAACCATGCGTGATCCCAACATCATTAAACTTATCCCAATATTGTGCACCTTGTTCCAATAGTACATCACTTAAGCTGCCATCTGCGTTAAAATCTATTTTACAAGGTCCAGAAAACTTATGCTGCCTTCCATTTTTTTCTGCTTTAGCAAAACTACCATATTCAACCTCAGAATCAGCTCCAATTGTCTGGACACTCTGCAGCTCACCATCCTTAATATCAATATTTGCCTGGCCTATCACCTTAAACCCTTTTTCTGAAGGGTCTATAAAAGAAGACCGCCTATCTGGGTCACCGGATGGCAACAGTAGTACATTCCTAATTTTACCATCTTCAAGGCTTACTGTAAATTTGCCTGATACTTCAAGATTTTTGGAAGGCGCATTTTCTGAATTAACTTCAACAGTAACTCTTCCATCGTCAGCTACGATTAAAGTGGGAGCTATAATCAATCTTCCGTTAAAGTTTCTAAACTGGTTTTTACCACTTTTTAGATCAACCCATGTTCCATCTGCTTTGCCATTAATAATAGAACTATCAATAATAAAACCATCATCTGTAAATTTAACATTATTGCCTTTGCCTACTTGTATTATGGCGCCTGTTCTTGTATCAACAATTTCACCATCTTCTTCAAACAAAAGCGAACCATCTGATTGCACTGAAGTTCTAGGACAATTAACTTCTATCTTCCTGGTTTCCACCTGCGTACCATCTGGTTTTATTGTAATGCCTGTGAATACGAATTTCTTATTAGCAGGATCATAACTTACACCAGTTGTATCTGGGGGTATCTTTCCGCCTTCAGTTCCTGGTTCAAGTACCAGTTGTGGGCCCCCAGCATTGGCGCTTACTGTGGGAACTCCATTTGGTTCCGAATAGGTCATGCCTTGTGATACTTTAAATGTAACTTGTTTGTTACCGAATTTTTGTTGCAAATACTTATTATAAGTTGCTTCTGGAACTTGGCTTAAATCTGGATTCTTTTTAAAATAATCATTAGCACAGTCAAGGCATTTATCTATACCTTCTGGGTGTTCGCTAAAATAATCCTTTTGTTCTTGAGGTTTTAGATCGCCATAATGCTTTTTCTGGCCTTCTTCAGAAAGCTTATGGAAATTATCTGCAGTAGGCTCCATTTTCTCCCAGTTTTTATCTGCTTGTGTTGGTGTGCAGTTTGCCCAATCGTCATCTTCAGTACAAGCCAATGCAATATCAGCAAAGCTGCACAATAACAATACTATCATCAACAAACTTATTATTTTGTTCATCTTTGTGTTATGTTTAGTTCCAAAAGCCTATTTACAACATTAATACCATCACTTACACTTATCTCAATATCATGCTCTCCAATAGATGCGAATAATGGGCTAAAGCTTATCTCTCCAGTCATGTTAATATTAAATAGAGTTGTGTTATCGCTGAATGCTAAGGTTGCGCCTTCGGGATCATAGGCAGTAACGTTCATATAGAACAATTCATTTACGTATGCAATCCTGTTCTCAAGATACTGTACAATTGGTGGATCATTGACGGGGGTGCTGATTTCAATTATCTCTAAATTAAAGATTTTTTCTACAGTATTTACACCATCACTTACAGTTATCTCTATCTCGTACTCTCCTGCATCTGCAGGTGTCGGCATAAAACCTATTCGTCCTGTCTGGTCGATATTAAATAAGGCAGTATTGTCTTCAAAATGTAAAGTGGTGCCTTCAGGATCATAAGCAAATATCTGCATATCAAATAATGCATCTGGGTAAGCAACTTTGTCTTTGATATCATCTACAAAAGGAAGTAGATTCTCAACATAATCGCTTTTAACAGCAAAATTAAAGATAAATGGGGCTTCTTCTATATCAGATTGGTTATCATGAATTGAATAGACAATATTGTTTTTATCATAAGGCAAAACAGTTATCTCAACATCATGTGAAGACAAATAATCTAGATCAATCATATCGCTCTGGTTAGAAATTAAGATAATTCCGTCTTTTATATCTAAGATATGGCTTAATCTTATAGGATAATTTGCATAAAAAACAGAGATTGTGGTGTTTGAATCTTGTTGTATTACTTTGATAGGATAATAAACTTTTACAACCACATCTTTCTCAGCAATAATGGTATCAACTTCTATTTCACCATGCTCAAAACCAAGATATTCAAACCCCGTAAAATTATCAATGCATAAAGGTAATGAACGCTTAACAAATCTGGATATTTCGTTTTCCATGAATTCCGTTGTTGGAGAAACATCCTTATCATATTCAAGATGATAAGCCACCTGAAGATTATCAGTCATCAGCAACTGATCATAACCATAAATATATCCCCCTTGCTCTCCAAGCAGATATATCCCAGGCACAGCAACTTCCTCTAGGCATGCTTCAACAAAGTTCTTCACTGGCTGGACTTCCAGGGGTACCTCCTCAACCTGCGCTCTCTCTACCAATGTTGCACCCCTGATATAGAACAAAAACCCTATAGCTATCAGTATTACAAACCCGAAGATTATGAATATTGTGAGCTGGCCTTTACTTTTCACCTTTCTCACCCTTCCTTATAAGATATTCAAGATATGTTGAAAGCTTGATCATGTGGTCGTCACAGTACTTTTTGAGCCTAGAATGAAGGTTCTTATCTATAGAGATGCATATCTTATCTTTTGTCACGGTTTTTTTAGGCATTTAGAGTAATACTCTTAATACTTATACTACTTTATAAATTTTACTGTTAAGCATAATATTTATAAACGACGCTCTAGAATTAATATGAAATGGAAAGGAAAGAAGCGCTGCTAAAAGCATACCAGAGAGGGCACCTACTTAATCTAGATAATCCTATGTATCTTTCATGGATAAAGCAGTTTATCGTTGAGGAAATAAAAGGAGATGTTGGGAGCAAAGGCGATATAACCTCGAATGCAGTATTGATAAAGGATCCGCTAACAAATGCGCTGATATATTCTAGAGAGCACGGCATTGTATCTGGAATTGAAGAGGTAATGTACCTGTACCAGAATAATAATGTTAAGGTAATCGCTCAGAAAAAGGACGGAGACAGGATAAGGCCAAATGAGGCTATCCTTAACCTTAAAGGAAAGGAAAAAGACCTATTAAGAGTTGAAAGAAGCGCATTAGATATATTACAAAGGATGTCAGGTATAGCAACATTAACATCACAGCTGATCAGCCATGTCAAAGGCAAGGTTGCCATTGCGCCAACACGAAAGACACAGTGGAGATACTTAGACAAAAAGGCAGTATTCTCTGGTGGCGGGCTTACTCATAGGCTTGCACTTTGGGAATCTATACTTATCAAAGATAATCACTTGAAGGCTGTGCAGAAGGAGAATGCAAAAGATCCAATCACAGAATGCCTTCAAAGGGCATGGAAACATAAGAAAAACGCAAATTTTATTGAGATCGAGGTGCAGTCTATGCAGGATGCGATTAAAGCAGCAACAGTGTTCCTGCACCTTCAGGAGATATCAAACCATACACCATGCATCATCATGCTTGACAACATGTCACCAAAAGAGACAAGAAAGGCTGTAAAGGAACTGAAAAGAAAAGACCTTTACAACCATATATTATTAGAAGCATCAGGAAAGATCAGGCCAAATAATATCCTTAGCTATGCAAACACTGATGTTGATGTATTATCATTAGGTTACCTTACACATTCTTCAAGAGCCTTAGACATAAAACAAAAGATACTATGAAGATATTAGTGATCGGTTCTGGAATCGCAGGATTAGGTTTTGCACTGAAAGCTGCAGAATTTGCTGAAGTGATAATTGTCACAAAAAAAGAGCTTCGAGACTGCAACAGCTATTATGCACAAGGAGGACTTGCAGCTGTATTTGATAAGAATGATAATTTTGAGCTGCATATCAAAGATACTCTCAGAGCTGGTGATGGGCTATGCAATGAAGATGCTGTAAAATTAGTGGTAAGCAATGCACCAAAACAGATATTATGGTTAAAGAAGCAAGGCGTCAAGTTTGATAAGCAGCTTAGCAAAGAGGCAGTTCATTCAAGAGCTAGGATCGTTCATTCTGGAGATATCACTGGTGAGCGTATTGAAGAAGTGCTTATAGCTAATATCAAGAAAAATCCTAAGATAAAGGTTTATGAGGATGCAGTTGCAGTAGAGCTACTAAAGGAAGAGAATAGATGTGTTGGAGCTGTTATACTCAAGGGGGATAAGACATTCACCATATGCGCAGGAGCAACAGTGCTTGCGACTGGAGGGCTTGGAAGATTGTATAAAAATACGTGCAATCCTGATGTTGCGACTGGAGATGGTTTTACACTTGCATATAATGCAGGGGCAGAGCTAGAAGACATGGAATTTGTGCAGTTCCATCCAACAGGATTATACAACACCCCTTTCCTTATATCTGAGACATTAAGAGGTGAGGGAGGTCATCTTCTCAATAATAAAGGAGAAATCTACATGCCTAAGTATCACAGAGATGGTGAGCTTGCACCAAGAGATGTTGTATCCAAGTTTACTGTGGATGAGATGAAAAAGACAAACACTGATCATGTACATCTTGATGTTACCCATCTTGGAGCTGATTATCTGAAGAAGCGGTTTCCAAGGATATATGCAAGGTGCCTTGAACAAGGGGTTGACCTTACAAAAGAGCCTATCCCAGTAACACCTACTGCGCATTATTCTTGCGGCGGTGTTAAGATAAACCTTAAGGCTGAGACAACTATTCCTGGACTTTATGCTATAGGCGAAGCATCATGCTCTGGTTTTCATGGTGCTGACAGGCTTGCTTCAAATTCACTTACTGATTGTCTGGTTTTCGGTCATGTTTTGGCTGATAATCTTAGAGATAAGAATCATCTGGTGAAAGAGTGTAAAGATAAACAATTTAAGATAGTAAAATACAATAATAATACGCTAAAGAAAGAGATCCAAAGTATCATGTGGGACAAGGTTGGGATAATCAGGACTGAGACTGAATTGGGACAGGCTCTAAAGAGACTTGAGACTATCAAAAAAGAATTGGATAAGGTTGATGGCATAAGTCATGAACTGGTCGAATTAAGGGATATGGTCACTGCTTCTATAGTCATTACCAAATGTGCTTTAGCAAGAAAGGAATCTAGGGGAACGCATTTCTTAAGAGAATATCCTAAAAGAGATGATGAAAGATGGAAAAAGCATTCTGTGATCAGCCTTGGTGGGCTTTATCATAGTTAACGATTTTAGTAAACTTTGCTGGGTCAAGGCATGCAGAGCCTATCAAGCCGCCATTAACCCCTTCAATAGCCATAATCGCTGCTGCATTATCCGGCTTCATGCTTCCGCCATAAAGTATTAAAAGGTTATCCATGAAATCCATCCACTTTTCACGGGCAGTAGAAGCTCTTGGCTCATACAGACCAGCAGTAGTACCGCGAATAACCTCATGTGCAAACCTAATCTCTTCTGCAGTTGGAGGTTCTTTGTCACCACCAATTGCCCACCTAGGTTCGTATGCAATAATTATCCTATTATCCAGATCATCTTGGCTTACTCCTGCCAGCCCATCCACAATCTGTCTTGTAAGCACGTGTGAGGTCCAGCCCATTTCACGTTCTTCAGCTGTTTCCCCAACACAGTAAGTAACCCTTAATCCATGTTTCAATGCATTGTGCATTTTGGGATTGAATACAACTCTGTCGATGGCATGCAAAGCGCCATAACCGTCTCTAAAATCGTAGCCAGCTATTTGTCCTAGGAGGTCTTCATACTCGCCCCTGACTTCTGAATGAGCGATAAGAACATCATTGATGCCCATCTGTCTTAGCCAAACAGGTGAAGTCTGTCTTGTATGGGCGCCTGATACATATTGGCTGATATCCTGCGCTCCTAAGCTTATACCTTGTTCATTTTTCAGCAAAGGAAAAGTGTGATAATGCTCAGCAGCCGTAGATGCAAGCATATCAAGAAAGATTGCAGGTGCAAAGACTATCACTTCTCTTTCAGGAGCAGCTAAATGGCCGGAAAGATATTTCCTGAATAACGAGAATGCATCTTGTAGTGATCTTTCTGAAACAGGATTCATCTTTAGATTTGCACCGAATATCTCTTTTGCGATAGTTATCAATCCCCCTACGTGGTTATTGACCTAAGATTTATAAAAATATATATACTTAACAGAATAATTCCGTTAGATTTTTAAATCTCGTCGAAGAGATATGGCTTTAAGAATTCAATATTTCCCTTATCTAAGATATAAGAACTTGACACAGTTAGATATTCAATTTTGTCAAGTATATTTGCTCTATCTAGTATCCCCTGAGCAATTAATTTTTTAACATTATCAACGCCAATGAAATCTTGGGCAAGCATCTTACATACACCAGATTGGCTGGTTCCAAGAGATTTAGCTAATTTAGATTGGGAAATCTGTCTTAGACTACAAAGTGTTCCTGATCTAAAATGCAAAGAGAATCTTGAATTCTTGATAAGCCTAAGAAATTTCATTCTTTTTTGAGTGTGCAAATCCATCAATCCCTTTCTAAAAAAGATAATCATATTCTCATAACCGCAGAAGTACAGTGTGCCTTTAAGATTATCTTTGCAAGATATCTTCTCTTCAAATAAACATGATGCAACAAACTGCGCTAATCCTGATTCTGTTTTGGGATTATAAGAATAACTTATGTTCTCTATAGTAGAATATATACTATGCTTCATGTGGCCTTCTGCAGCAAATAAGCCCCTTAGAAATGCCCTCCTTAGGATAGGATCCTTAATTATTTGGTCTTGAAGAATATAAAAAAGCTGAAGATACAATAATTGAAAGATCTTGTTTGATATCTGGATGAAAAGGGTGCAGCCCTGATTTCTTTGAGAAAAATAGTGTGTAATGTTTTTTTCCGATATTTTAAAGATATTTGAGATGTGTTTCTTCTGTCTTGAAGTGTCTTTAAGATTAGATACTACATAGAATTGAATATTTTCTGGTTTTATCCAAAAGCTTTGTATCAGCCAGTCATATATTATTTTTACTAGCTCAAAATTTTTGTTAGCAAAATTATAGTGAGTATTTTCTAAAGAAGGGCTGTTTAAACCGTCCCCAAGAGATAACGAGAAAGCCTGAATGAACTCTTCAGTTATTAGTAGTTTTGTAGGAAACAAATGACTGCT
Organism: Nanobdellota archaeon; assembly: GCA_018813725.1. Classification (GTDB taxonomy): domain Archaea; phylum Nanobdellota; class Nanobdellia; order Woesearchaeales; family JAHJBD01; genus JAHJBD01. The sequence goes on from JAHJBD010000113.1 coordinate 7,659, forward strand.
CCCCTTGCCCAATGTCCTGTAAGAAACAAATAAACCGCCTTCCTGGTATACTTGTTTCAGGTTGTATCCGCTTCGATTTGTTTTGGGTAAGACTTCAGAGATATTAAGAGATTTCACTTTAACATAAGACAAGATTTGCTGGTTTAAATACGCTACGTGCGTACCTGTCCTGTGTCCTGTGATATAGCAATATGACCTGAATCCTTAAGAATTTTCCAATATTAGACCCTAATACCACACGACAATCTCACACCTATGACCGGCTTCATCCAAAAATTCAAGCTTCGCTTGGTTAGCATCGGCTTCAGCCTCGATATTGAGGGTAATAAGCTGACATCCCTGTAAGGGTCGTCACCCTGTCAGCTTTGATTTTTATAATTAAGAGGCTTACGCAGATTGATGCTAACCCATTTTTTGGATGAAGCCCCTATGTCCCAAACATTTTTATATGCACTTGAATTTTGGTACTGTATGGCATATACATTGATAATTTCTGAAAAGCCTGCAGCAGCAAAGAAGATAGCTGAGGCGCTTGCAGACGGAAAACCTATCAAGGAAAATCTCTTTGGCGTGCCGTATTTCAAGGTAACTCATGGCAAAAAAGATATTGTGGTTGCCTGCGCTGTAGGTCATCTGTATGCACTAGACCAAGATAAGGGCAATCGAGCAGTTTTTCCAGTTTTTGACATCTCTTGGAAAGAAGCAGGCGAAGTTAGGAAAACAGCAGAATTTTCTTCAAAGTATCTAAAAGTTATCAAGAAATTAGCTAAAGACGCTAATGAGTTTGTTATTGCAACAGACCTAGATATCGAAGGTGAGACAATAGGTTTTAACATATTAAGATTTGCCTGTAGACAAAAGGATGGAAAACGTATGAGGTTCTCAACACTTACCAAGGAAGAATTAATAAAATCATTTGAGAACAGAACACCAACAATTGATTGGGGTTTAGCTAAAGCAGGAGAAACCCGTCACTTCTTAGATTTTTATAATGGTATTAATTACAGCCGCGCACTTACGTCTGCTTACAAATCAACAGGCGGATTTAAGATACTATCAATAGGAAGGGTACAAGGTCCTGCGCTTAAGACAATTGTCGATAAAGAGAAGGAGATTAAAGCATTTATACCAGTACCTTATTGGCAGATTGAACTGAATGGAAAAGCTAAGCAGAGAGATATCAATGCATGGCACAAAGAGGATAAGTTCTGGGAAAAACAAAAAGCTGAAACAGTGATGACCAAAGTTAAGGGGCAGAAAGAAGGTATTGTCTCTTCGGTTGAAAAGAAAAGCTTCAAGCAGCAGCCGCCATTCCCATTTGACTTGACAAGTATGCAGGTTGAAGCATACAAAGTCCATAAGATTCAACCAAAAGATACACTAGCTATCGCACAAGAGCTTTACACTGCAGGATACATATCTTACCCAAGAACTTCATCTCAGGTATTGCCAAAGGAGATAGGATATTCTAAGATATTAAAACTATTATCTTCACAGCCTATGTACAAAGAGCTCTGTAACAAGCTTCTGAAAAAGCCTACTCTTAACCCAAATAATGGATCAAAGACTGACCCTGCGCATCCAGCTATATATCCAACAGGCATCGCCCCAGATGTTGAAGGCAGGGAGAGGAAGATATATGACCTTATCGCCAGAAGATTCATGGCAACATTCAGTGATCCTGCTACAAGAGAGACTATGAAAGTGGACATCAATGTCAATGAAGAGATATTTATCGCAAAAGGTACAAGAACAACTGAAAAAGGATGGTTTGAGTTCTACGGGCCTTATGTTATGCTTGAAGAAGAAGAGCTTCCTCCTGTAACCCAGGGAGAAAAGATTGCAGTCAAGAAGATCCAGATGCATGAGAAAGAGACACAGCCTCCAAAAAGATACACTCCAGCTTCAATAATCAAAGAACTGGAGAAAAGGGGGCTTGGAACTAAAGCTACGCGTGCATCCATAGTAGATACGCTTTTCCAAAGAAATTATGTTACTGGCACAAAGTCCATTGAAGCGACTGAGCTTGGCATAAGGACTATCGCAACCTTAGAAAAATATGTTCCACGGATTATTGACGAGGAATTGACAAGGCATTTTGAGGATGAGATGGAATTGATCCGTGAGGAAAAGAAGGATAAGGATCAGGTCTTGGATGAATCAAAAGTAGCTATTGTCAAGATAATTGATGATTTTAAAAGCCATGAGAAAAAGATAGGAAAAGAGCTGAAAGCAGCGCAGATTGAGACAAGGGATGCTTTGACAACAATAGGCAAATGCCCTAAGTGCAAAGAAGGCGACCTTCAGATAAGAAAAGGCAAGTTTGGAGCATTTGTGGCATGCAATAAATATCCTGACTGCAAGACCACATTCTCTTTGCCATCAAATGCTATGATCAAGCCATGCGGCAAAGTGTGTGAGATCTGCGGATATCCTATGGTAAAGGCGATAAAAAAGAAATCTGCTCAAGACTTCTGCTTAAATCCTGAATGCAAGTCTAAATATATTGAGGGAAAAGCAGGAAAAGAGGCAAAAGCTATCGCAAAGGGAGAGATCGAGAAGAAGTGCCCAACATGCGGTGCTAACTTAGCACTTAGGAAATCTATCTATGGGAGTTTTTTGGGCTGCTCAAACTATCCTAAATGTAAATATACTGAGAAACTTGAGAACCAAACACCTGAGCAACCAAAACAATAAAAGTTATATATTACTTATACTTTGTTCTTATCATGAAGAGA
>JAHJBD010000114.1 GCA_018813725.1 Nanobdellota archaeon
AGCTAATCTTATATAAATTTTTTCACAAAGTTTAAAAACTGCTGAATTATATCAGATTTTGGGGGTAAATATTGGAATGCAAGATTAATGGCAATAAGCAGAGATGTTCTTGCCTGCACACTGAATGTTCAAGGCATGGGATATGCTGTGAATGCATAAGTTATCACTTAAGCTCAAAGGAGCTACCTGCCTGTTGTTTTTCAAAAGAGATAGCTGACATGGATGAACGATCATTTGACAAATTCATAGAGGTGAATAGTTGATGGTAAAAAAAGTTGTTGCTAAAGTTAAGAAAGTAGCTAAGACTACAAAACCGGTATTTAAGGGTGCTTTAAGAACTATCAAACCTAGAATAATGCCAAAACACATCGAAGGAGAGATATGTGAAATGGTAGATGGGAAGATTGTCTGCAAAAAGCAGAAGATGAAAGTGTATGAGGTAAACCAATGAGGCCAAGTTGGGATGAATATTTCATGAAGATAGCTTACCTTGTAGCTGAAAGAAGCACTTGCTTGAGGCATCATGTAGGAGCAGTGATAGTCAGGGATAAAAGGATACTTACCACAGGCTACAACGGCGCTCCAAAAGGGTGCAAAGACTGCCATGAACTAGGATGCCTTCGTGATGCAAATAATATCCCTTCTGGTGAAAGGCATGAGATATGCAGAGCAACGCATGCTGAACAGAATGCGATAATACAAGCTGGGCTTCATGGCGTAAATATTGAAAGGGCAGACATATATTGCACTCATTCTCCGTGCGTGCTTTGTGCTAAGATGCTTATCAATGCTGGTGTTAAAAGGTTTATCACTTCTGGCTCTTATCCTGATTCTGCTGCGCTTGAATATCTAAAAGAAGCTGGGATCGAGTTTATCAAGGTTGAAAAACCATCTTCAAAGATTGATTTCTTGGATTAGGTTTTTAAATAAGACAAAAATCCTTTTTCTGATGTGGGAAGCAAAATATGTTGTTAATAGACCAGTTGATGGATTGAATCTAACATATAGGATCATGCAGAGCGCTGGAATACCACGCAATGCGATTGTCCGTTCTAATGAGCAGTATCATGTCCTTGATGGAGCCTGCAGAGGGGTTGAAGCATTTCAAGACACCCCTGCATTATTTGAGGTCCATCCATCAAAGAAAGGCTGGAGAATAAAAGTTGCAGAGATGGGTTCTGGTTATATCACAAGACAGATGGTAGAAGATGTTCTTCAAGAGTTGGGATCCTCGCCAAACCCACAGCCTTTGCATGTCCAGTCAAGATAGACCCAGCCACCTTTTTGATAACGGTTATTTGCTTCTGGAAGTTTTATCTTCAGGTAGACGTGTTTTGGGATAAAAACCAATTCAGTGTAGATCCCTATGCTTTCAAGCAATGATGCTAAAGCTATTGTCCCTGATTCACAGTCTCCTCCGCCAATGCTTAGGAATTCTATCGGATATTCAATATATTCTGAATCAATAGGGTCTGAGATATAGTCATAGTTGTCCCTAACAAAAAAGAATAATGCTTTTGCCTGACATACCCTATCTCGGTCACACGATTGGGCTGCTACCCTATCTGCTATGCGTTTTATTTCCTGGTCTTCAGGCGTGATAAACTTGTAAAGCTCTTGATAGTCGGCAATCTTTGTTGAGGTATTGCCAAGAGTTATACCTACAGGCACTACCTCTTCTTTAGTTGGTATGTTTCTGGGCTCAGGATCTAATTTTCCACCATAATAAGAAAATGTCCACATAGTGATTATCAGCAGAAGAAATAAGCTTAGGATAACTTTTACTGGCCAGGATAACCTCTTTGGATCAGAATCATCATCATTAAGGTTATGGTGCATTTTTAGGTCTTCTTCTATGTCCATTATTGTATAGTTAGGGGCACAATTTAAATAGTTTATTGACCTAACCTTTATAAATCAACGAATAAATCTTATCTCGGGGGAAACGTATGTTTTTAGACATGATAAATGAGCCCAAGGACTTAAGGGTTCTGACAAAAGAGCAGTTAAAATCTTTAGCACAGGAATTGCGTGATAAGATAATAAGTACTGTAGCTAAGACTGGCGGGCATCTTGCTTCTAACCTGGGCGTTGTAGAGCTGACAATAGCCATGCATTATGTTTTTGATTCTCCCACTGACAAGATTGTCTGGGATGTTGGGCATCAGAGCTATACGCACAAGCTTCTTACAGGAAGAAAAGAGCAATTTGATACATTAAGGCAGTACAAAGGTCTCGCAGGGTTTCCAAAAAGAGAAGAATCGCTTCATGATGCATTCAACACTGGCCATTCTTCAACCTCTATCTCTGCTGCACTAGGTATTGCCAAAGCAAGAGACCTAAAAAAGGAAGATTACAGCGTGATTGCAGTTATAGGTGACGGAGCTTTGACTGGCGGAATGTCATTTGAAGGATTAAACCAAGCTGGGCACATGAAATCTAATCTTATAGTAGTCCTTAATGATAATGAGCGCAGCATAGGTCCAAATGTAGGAGCACTCTCATCATACCTACAGAAGATGGTAACTGATCCGCATTATCATGATAACCGAAAGAAAGCTTTGGGGCTTATTAAGATGCTCCCTAAATTCGGAGCAAAAGCTGCAAAAGCCATATTTGATCTTGAAGAGACAATGAGGGCGTTCACAACAACCCCTGGATTATTGTTCAAAGAGTTAGGGTTTAAGTACTACGGGCCTGTAAACGGACATAACTTAGGAGAGATGATAAGGTCTTTTGAGAACATAAAACAGATCAAAGGGCCTGTTCTGCTGCACGTGATGACCAAAAAGGGTCATGGATACAAGCCTGCTGAGGATAACAAGACCAGGTTTCATGGTATAGGGTCATTTAATGTAGAGAATGGGGAAGTAGAAGACAAAGGTGTTACTTTCACTAATGCATTATCAGACAGTCTTATCAAGCTTGCCAAGAAAGATGAAAAGATCGTTGCCATAACAGCAGCAATGGCATCTGGAACTGGCCTAGATAAGTTTGCTGAGATATTCCCGGATAGGTTTTTTGATGTGGGCATTGCTGAGCAGCATGCAGTGACATTTGCTGCAGGGCTTGCCTCAAACGGCATGAGGCCAGTAGTGGCGATATATTCTACATTTCTCCAAAGGGCGTATGACCAGATAGTGCATGATGTTTGCATGCAAAACCTTCCTGTGGTCTTTGCTATCGACAGAGCAGGGCTTGTTGGAGATGACGGCCCTACACATCACGGAGCTTATGATTTAAGTTTTTTGAGAAATATTCCTAACCTTACTATAATGGCACCAAAAGATGAGAAAGAGCTTGGCAGCATGCTGAAAGCTGCGTTAGAAGCAAAGGGCCCTGTTGCGATAAGATACCCAAGAGGAAGCTGCTGCGGCGCGCTTGCTGGTGAACTGAAATCAACTGAGATAGGTAAAGCTATGGTATGCGCAGGAGGGTCAAACCTAGTCATATTTGCAGTAGGAAGCATGGTAAGCATAGCCCTTGCTTCTGTTCCAGAAATGAAAAAACAAGGAATTTATCCTTGCGTTGTTGATATCAAGACAATAAAGCCGTTAGACGAAGAGATGATCGTCTCGCAAGCGAAAAGGTTAAAAAAAGTGATAACTATCGAAGAAAATGCACTGCCAGGAGGTTTTGGCAGCGCTGTGCTTGAGCTATTAGAGAAGCATAAAGTTAAGGCTGATGTAAGAAGGATAGGCATCCCTGACGAATTCATTGAGCAGGGAAAAGTTAATATCTTAAAAGAAAGATGCGGACTTTGTAAAGAGAATCTGATCAAGGTAGCAAAAGAGCTGTTAAAATGAGAAAAAATACAAGACAGGTTAGAGTAGGAAGTGAA